>NZ_JBHWYY010000002.1:0-5015 GCF_042728595.1 Isoptericola sp. NPDC060185
ACAGATGTGAATAAGCGACAGGGCCCCGCGGACGCGACGTCCGCGGGGCCCCTGGCCGGACCTGGTGCTACCGGCCGCGTGCTACCAGCCGCGCTCCGCCAGGCGCACGGGCGCCGGCTCGGCCTCGACGTTGATGCCCACCATGGCCTCGCCCAGCCCGCGGGAGACCTTGGCGAGGACGTCGGGGTCGTCGTGGAACGTGGTGGCCTGCACGATCGCCTTGGCGCGCGCGACCGGGTCGCCGGACTTGAAGATGCCCGAGCCCACGAACACGCCCTCGGCGCCGAGCTGCATCATCATCGCGGCGTCGGCCGGGGTGGCGATACCGCCCGCGGTGAACAGCACGACCGGCAGCCTGCCCGCCCGCGCCACCTCGGCGACGAGCTCGTAGGGCGCCTGCAGCTCCTTCGCCGCGACGAACAGCTCGTCCTCGGGCAGGGAGCCGAGGTGGCGGATCTGAGCGCGGATCTGGCGCATGTGCGTGGTCGCGTTGGAGACGTCGCCGGTGCCGGCCTCGCCCTTGGAACGGATCATCGCCGCGCCCTCGGTGATGCGGCGCAGCGCCTCGCCGAGGTTGGTCGCCCCGCACACGAACGGCACGGTGAAGCGCCACTTGTCGATGTGGTTGGCGTAGTCGGCGGGGGTGAGCACCTCCGACTCGTCGATGTAGTCGACGCCCAGCGCCTGCAGCACCTGGGCCTCGACGAAGTGCCCGATGCGCGCCTTCGCCATCACGGGGATGGAGACGGCGTCGATGATGCCGTCGATCATGTCGGGGTCGCTCATGCGCGCGACGCCGCCCTGGGCGCGGATGTCGGCGGGCACCCGCTCGAGGGCCATGACGGCGACCGCGCCGGCGTCCTCGGCGATCTTCGCCTGCTCGGGGGTGACGACGTCCATGATGACGCCGCCCTTGAGCATCTCGGCCATGCCGCGCTTGACGCGGGCCGTGCCCACCTCGCCCGCGGGGATCTGGCCGTTGCCGGTGGTCTCGCTCAACTCGCGCCTCGCTCGTGTCGCAGGGAGCGGCGTGACCGCTGTCACGCCTCTCCCATCCTAGGGCGCGCGGTCAGCCTCCCGTGAGCCCCTCCGGCATCTGGTCGTCGAGCTCGACGGTGCGCGGCAGCGCCGCGTGCCCCGACAGGCGCAGCAGGCGCACGTACCAGGTGCGGCGGGCGCGCCGGGCCTGGGCGACGGCCTCGTTGTGGAACCGGCGCGCCAGCTGGGCCCGGTACCAGGCGGCGGCGAGCCGGCCCACCAGCTCGTCGCCGGCGGGGGTGGCGCGCAGCTCGGCGAGGGCCTCGTCGTCGCCCAGCGCCGAGCGGAGCGTGGACGACAGCTCGCTCTCGGCGCGCTCGCGGCCCGGGGCGAGGCCGTCGAGCCCCAGCTCCGTGCCCGCCGGGGCGGGCGGCGCCGGGTCCTCGACGGCGGCGAACGCGGCGTCGGCCACGAGCACGGCCCCCGCGGGGTCGAGCAGGCCGGAGGACGCCAGGTCGACCGCTGCGCCCGCCCGGCGCACGAGTTGCGCCTGCAGCGCGATCCGGGAGGCGACGACCTTGCGGTGCAGACGGTCCAGGCGTGACGCGGAGATCCACGCGAGCCAGACCACCACCGCCGCGGCGACGACGACGACGAGCGCGAGCTCGGACCAGCTCATGCGCCCTCACCCCCTGCGGCCCGGCGCGTGCGGAGCCAGCCGACGGCGCTCTCTGAGCGCGACGGCGCGACCGGCGACCCCAGCGCCTCGCCCGCGGCGACCGCCATCTCGTAGACCGCCAGGACCTGCGCGGTGACCGCCGACCAGTCGAACCGGCGCACGAAGGCCGTGGCGCGGTCCCGCCGGGCGGCGGTGTCCTGCGGGTCGTCGAGCGCCTCGAGGATCGCGCGCGCCAGGTCGTCCGGCTCGCCCGTGCGGAAGAGCCGCCCGGCCGCACCCTCGTCGAGCACCCGGCGGAACGCCCCGAGGTCGCTCGCCACGACGGCGGTGCCGGCGCTCATCGCCTCGACGAGCACGATGCCGAAGCTCTCGCCCCCCGTCTGGGGGGCGATGTAGAGGTCGGCCGACGCGAGCAGCGACGCCTTGTCCTCGTCGCTCACGCCGCCGAGGAACTCGAACGAGCCGGCCAGCGGTCCCAGCGCCTCGATCGCGGCGTCCCGGCCCGCGTCGCCCTTGCCGGCGACGAGGAACCGCGCGCCCGGGATCCGCTGCAGTACCGCCGGCGCGGCGCCGGCGAGCACCTCGAGGCCCTTGCGCGGCTCGTCGAGCCGGCCCAGGAAGGCGATCGTGGGCGCCTCGGTGGTGCCGCGCCACCGGTCGTCCGGCGCGGCCGCGGCGAACGTGTCGACGTACACCCCGTTCGGGATCACGACGGCGTCCCCGCCCACGTGGTCGACGAGCGTGCGGCGCGCGTCCTCCGAGACGGCGATGCGGGCGGCGATCTTCTCGAGCGACTGGCGCAGCAGCGGGAACGCGACCTGCAGCGCCCGCGAGCGCTCCTGCGAGGTGTGGAACGTGGCGACCACGGGCCCCTCGGCCACCCACAGGGCGAGCATCGACAGGCTGGGCACCATCGGCTCGTGCACGTGCACGACGTCGAACCGGCCCGCCTCCACCCAGCGCCGCACGCGGGCGGCCGTGCGCGGGCCGAAGGTCAGCCGGGCGACCGAGCCGTTGTAGCGCACGGGGATGGCGCGGCCCGCGGAGGTCACGACGTCGGGCACCGGGGTGTCGTCGTCGGCCGGCGCGAGCACCGAGACCTCGTGACCCGCGCGCTGCAGCGCCTGGGCGAGGTCGCGCACGTGGAACTGCACCCCGCCCGGGGCGTCGAACGAGTAGGGGCACACGATCCCGACACGCAGCGGGCGCGACGGCACCCCGACCTGCGCGAGGACGTCCGCCGCGCTCATCCCTCGCCCGCCTGGGCCCGGGTGCGCGCGTACCGCTCGGCGTCGAGGTCGTCGACGAAGACGCGCTGCAGCATGTGCCAGTCCTCGGTGGACTCCTGCAGCGTCTGCGAGATCGCGTCCACCCAGCCCTGGGTCATCAGCGCGACGCGCTCCTGGCGTCGCAGGCCCGAGCCGTCGGGCACCGGGACGGCCGGGTAGAAGCGGATGACGATGCCCCAGGCCGTGCCGGCGGCGCGGCGGCGCTCCCCCGTCAGGCGCTCGTAGGTGATCCCGACCGGCACCAGCGGCACCTTCGCCGCGATCGCCAGCGCCGCCGGGCCGGCGGCCACGCGCGCCCGGTGCCCGCACAGGTCCACCTCGACGCCGGTGGCGGTGAGGTCGCGGTCGGCCAGCAGCGGCACGATGCGGCCGCCCTTCGCGGCGCCGCGCACGAGGTTGCGGAAGACGTCGTGGTCGCCGAGCGGCAGCACGTCGATCCCGATGGAGCGGCGGAACTCGACGAACTCGACGAACAGCTCCTCGGGCTTGAGCCGCTCCGCGACCGTGAGCACCGGGGCGATGTGCGGCGTCGCGTACGCGCCCGCGAGGTCCCAGTTGCCCAGGTGCGCCAGCGCGAGCGAGACGGCCTGCCCGTCCCCGACCGGGCCGCCGACGTGCTCGTAGCCCTCGACGCGCACCCGCGCGGTGATCTGCGCGGGCGTGGCCCCCTGGAGGGTGAACGCCTCGCGGAAGTAGCGCATGTACGAGCGCATGCCCGCGCGGGAGAGGCGGCGCAGCTCCGGCGGGTCGAGGTCGGGGCGCACCCGCGCGTAGTTCGCCTCGAGCCGGCGCACCCCCTCGGTGCGTCGCAGCCAGGTGAGGTCCGCGACGGCGGTGAACACCGCGCGCAGCACCGGCTCGGGCACCTTCGGCGCGTGGCGCCACGCGAACGTGTACAGGCGGGCGACGTCGATCCGCATCAGGCCTCCGGGGCAGGGCTGTCGGTGGGGTCGGTGGGCACGGCCGTGAGCTGCCTCCGCACGGTGGCCATGCGCTGCACCACGGTGACGAGGCTGGCGACGGCGAGCAGGGTGAGCGCGACCTCGGCGACGACCACGGGCAGGCCGACTTGGGTGAAGCCCACCGCCACGAGGGCGACGACGAGCCGGTCGGTGCGCTCCGCGATCCCCACGGCGGCCGTGGCGCCGACGCTCTCCGCACGGGCCCGGGCGTACGGCACCACGGACCCGAGCACCAGGCACGCGAGCGCGGCCGCGAGGCCCCAGGTCGCGTACGGCAGGTCGGGGTGCAGCACGAACCACAGGGTGATCCCGGCGAAGACCGCGCCGTCCGAGACCCGGTCGAGCGTCGAGTCGAGGAACGCGCCCCACGGACCCGACCGGCCCGACAGCCGCGCCATCACCCCGTCCATCGAGTCCGCGAGGGCGAACAGGCCGATGAGGACGCCGCCGAGCAGCACGTTCCCCGTCGGCAGCAGCGTGAGCGCCAGGGCGCACACGACCACGGTCCCCGTGATCGTCACCGCGTCCGGGGAGACGCCGAGGCGCAGCAGCAGGCGCGCGGGCGGGGTGAAGAGGCGCTGCATCGTCGCGCGCAGGCCGCCGAGCATCAGCGGCCCCCGTCGCGCGCGGCGCCGGGCTCGGCGGGGTCAGCGGGCTCGGCGGGGTCAGCGGGCTCGGCCGGCCAAGCGGCCGCGAGCCGGCCCCGCGTGTCCGCCAGCAGCTCGGGGAGCGCCTTGGTCTGCCCGACGACAGGCAGGAAGTTGGCGTCGCCGAGCCAGCGCGGCACGACGTGCTGGTGCAGGTGCGCGGCGATGCCCGCGCCGGCCACCTCGCCCTGGTTCATACCGATGTTGAACCCGGCCGGCGCGTACACCGCGCCGAGGGTGCGCACCGCCGTCTGCGTCATCGCCGCGAGCTCGGCCGTCTCCGAGACGGTGAGGTCCACGTAGCCCGACACGTGCCGGTACGGCAGCACCATGAGGTGACCGGAGTTGTACGGGTACAGGTTGAGCACCGCGTAGCACTCCGCCCCGCGGGGGGCGGCGGGGGGCGGGCGGGGGGGGGCCCCCGTCACACCCCGCCCGCGTCCCGGGCGCCCGCGCACGG
>NZ_JBHWYY010000002.1:5025-22733 GCF_042728595.1 Isoptericola sp. NPDC060185
CCCCAGTTGTTTGTCTGTTTTTGTTTTGCTTTTGTTGGCCCCCCGCGCCGCCCCCCCCGCGGGGGCCCCCCCCCCCCCCCCCCCCCCCCCCCCCCCGCCGGGATGCGGCAGAACGGGCACTGCGCCACCGAGCCGTCGGCCGGCTTGTCCTGGCCGCCGATGTAGACCATGCGGTGCGGCGTCCACAGCCGCTGCATGCCGTCCTCGGGCGGCCCGAACTCTCCGGCCGGCACCGTCGTCGGGCTCTCCCCGGTCACGCGCGCTCCCCGCTCAGACCTGGGCGCGGTCGCGGACGGCGGCCACGATGCGCTCGATCGCGTCGGCCACCGGCACCCCGTTCTCCTGCGTGCCGTCGCGGAAGCGGAACGACACGGCGCCGGCCTCGACGTCCTCGCCGCCCGCGATGAGCACGAACGGCACCTTCTCCTTGGACGCGTTGCGGATCTTCTTGCCGAAGCGGTCGTCGGAGAGGTCGACCTGGGCGCGGATGCCCTGGGCCTTGAGCTGCGCGACGACGTCCTTCAGGTAGTCGTCGAACGCCTCGGCCACGGGCACCGCGAGCACCTGGACCGGTGCGAGCCACGCGGGGAACGCCCCGGCGTAGTGCTCGATGAGCACGCCCATGAACCGCTCGATCGACCCGAACTTGGCGGAGTGGATCATCACCGGCTGCTGCTTGGTGCCGTCGGGGCCCGTGTACTCCAGGCCGAACCGCGCGGGCTGGTTGAAGTCGTACTGCACGGTGCCCATCTGCCAGGTGCGGCCGATGGCGTCCTTGGTCTGCACCGAGATCTTGGGGCCGTAGAACGCGGCGCCGCCCGGGTCCGGGACCAGCTCCAGGCCGGTCTCGCGACCCACCTCCTCGAGCACCTTGGTGGCGGTCGCCCAGTCCTCGTCGGAGCCGACGAACTTGTCCGGCTTGGAGTCGTCGCGGGTGGACAGCTCCAGGTAGAAGTCCGTGAGCCCGAAGTCGGTGAGCACGCTCATCATGAAGTTCAGCAGGTGCTTGACCTCCCCGGGCGCCTGCTCCGGGGTGACGTAGGAGTGCGAGTCGTCCTGCGTCAGACCGCGCACGCGGGTCAGACCCTGCACCACGCCCGACTTCTCGTACCGGTACACCGTGCCGAACTCGAAGAGCCGCAGCGGCAGCTCGCGGTACGACCGGCCGCGCGAGGAGAAGATCAGGTTGTGCATCGGGCAGTTCATGGCCTTGAGGCGGTACTTCGAACCCTCGAGGTCCATCTCGGGGAACATCGTGTCCGCGTAGTACGGCAGGTGCCCCGAGGTGTGGAACAGCCCGTCCTTGGTGACGTGCGGCGTCCCGACGTACTCGAACCCCTCCTCGATGTGGCGACGGCGGACGTAGTCCTCCATCTCCCGCTTGATGACACCGCCCTTGGGGTGGAACAGCGGCAGGCCGGAGCCGACCTCGTCGTGGAAGGAGAACAGGTCCAGCTCGGCGCCGAGCTTGCGGTGGTCGCGGCGCTCCGCCTCGGCCAGGCGCTCCAGGTACGCCTTCAGCTCGTCCTTGCTGGGCCAGGCGGTGCCGTAGACGCGCTGCAGCATCGGGTTCTTCTCGCTGCCGCGCCAGTAGGCGGCGGCGTTGCGCATGAGCTGCACGCCGTTGCCGATCAGCTTCGTGCTGGGCAGGTGCGGGCCGCGGCACAGGTCCTTCCAGACCACGGTCTCGCTCTCGCGCCCGGCGCCGCGCACGTTGTCGTAGATCGTCAGCTCGCCGCCGCCGACCTCCACCGAGGAGCCGTCCTCGTCGGACGAGCCGCCCTTGAGGCCGATCAGCTCCAGCTTGTACGGCTCGTTCGCGAGCTCGGCTCGTGCCTCGTCCTCCGTGACGACGCGGCGGCGGAAGGTCTGGCCCTCCTTGATGATGCGCGCCATCGCCTTGTCGAGGGCCTTGAGGTCCTCGGGCGTGAAGGGCGTCTCGACGTCGAAGTCGTAGTAGAAGCCGTCGGTCACGGGCGGGCCGATGCCGAGCTTGGCGTCCGGGTTCACCTGCTGCACCGCCTGGGCCAGCACATGGGCGGCGCTGTGACGCAGCACCGCGAGGCCGTCGGGCGAGCCGATGGTGACGGGCTCGACGACGGTGCCGGGCGCGAGCTCGCGCGACAGGTCGAGCAGCTCGCCGGCGACGCGCATCACGACCACGTCGCGGCGGCCTGCGAAGAGCTCCGTACCCGTCGTCGGCGTCTGCACCGTCACCGTCTGCTGCGCGTCGTCGCTCGTGTCGGCAGGGTTCGATGGCATCGGCGAGGCGACGTCGGACACGGGGGCTCCTTGCGGTTCGGTGACCGTCGCGCTGTTCCGTGCGGCGGTCGGACGGCGGCCGGCCGGCGCGGGGAAGCGCTGGCACGGCCGAGGGGCGCCACCCGGGGCGGCGCCCCTCGATCGTACTCATCCGGGCCGGTCGCGACGACGAGGCGCTCCGCCCGCGGGCGGCGGACCACCCTGTTCGCCGGTGCCGGTAGCGGCGCTCAGTTCCGCTTCTTCGCCTCCTCGGCGGCCTTGTCCACGTAGCCGTCGACGGTGTCGGGCGTCCGCTTCTTGACCTCGTCGGCGGCCTTGTCGATGTTCTCGTCGGTCGCGAGGTCCTTCACGGCGTCCTTCGCCTTGTCGAACAGGCCACCCAGGCCCGAGCTCTCGCCCATGCGCATCCCCCTCGGTCGGCGGCCGGTGCCCGACCCGTCGTCGGCCCGGCCTCGACCAGGGCACCACGCCGCGCCGCCGCCCGCACGCGCAACCCCGCCCGCGACCCGTCCCCGTGCCGGTCCGGCGCTCCCCGGCGCTCCCCGGCGCTCCCCGGTGCACCCGAGCAACCTTGTGAAGCACTTCACTAATCTCATCGGAGCAGGTCAGGGCATGTGGTCATACCATAGAGACAGCGCCGGACCCGGCGCAGTCCAGACCGGCCGCGAACCACGCGACCCGGCACCCGGAGGGGACCATGACCACGACCCGCACCACCCAGCGACCGGTTCGCATCGTCGGGCTCGTCGCGCTGATCGCCGGCATCCTGATGATCGGCGCCGGCGCCGCCACCTGGGCCACCGTGAGCAGCCAGCTCGCCGCCCAGGACATCACCGTCTCGGAGGACGCCGCGTTCCTCGGCGGCTCCACGGTGGACGGGCCCCTCACCGCGTACGCGCAGGCGCAGGTCATCGACAAGCACGCGCTCGAGGCCACCGGCGGCCAGACGTACGCGCAGCTCGGCCAGGACGACCCGCTGCGCGCCACCGCGATGAACGCCTCGTTCCTGCGGGCCTCGCTCTTCACCTCGGTCGTCGCCTACGGCGTGAGCGCGCTGGTCATGGGCCTCGGCGTCCTGTTCGGCCTCATGGGCTGGTCGCTGCGCCGGCTCGCCGCCGAGCCCGCCGTCGCGAAGGCGACCGTCCCCGCCGCGGTCCCCGCCGCCCCGGCCCGCGGCCGCCTCAACCCGGCGGTCTGACCGCCCTCGCACCTCGCCGAACAGGCGGTCGCGCACGTTCTGGGCACTCAGAGCGTGCGCAACCGCCTGTTCGGCGTTCCGGGGGCTCGCCGTTGTGGTCCGGGACCACGACCGGCACCCTGGGGGCGTGCCCGCCGCCCCTCCCCCGTCCGACTCTCCCGACTACCCGGCCGCCGCACGGACCGCGCCCACGCTGGCCGCCCTCGACGCCCACCTCGTCGAGTGCCGCGCCTGCCCGCGCCTGGTCGCGTGGCGCGAGGAGGTGGCCCGCGAGCGCCGCGCCGCCTACCGGGACGAGACCTACTGGGGGCGCCCGGTGCCCGGCTTCGGGGACCCGGCGGCCGCGGTCGTCGTGGTGGGGCTCGCTCCCGCCGCGCACGGCGCCAACCGCACGGGCCGGATGTTCACCGGCGACCGCAGCGGGGACTTCCTCTTCGCGGCCATGCACCGCACCGGGTTCGCGAACCAGGCCACGTCGGTGTCCGCCGCCGACGGCCTGGAGCTGACCGGGATCCGCGTGACGGCGCCCGTGCGGTGCGCGCCGCCCGCGAACAAGCCCACGCCCGAGGAGCGGCGCCGGTGCGCGCCCTTCCTGGCGCGCGAGCTCGAGCTGGTGGGCGACGGCGTCCGCGTGGCGGTGGCGCTCGGCGCGATCGGCTGGCAGGCGCTGCTCACGACGCTGGCCGAGCAGGGCTGGCGGGTACCGCGCCCCCGCCCCGCCTTCGCGCACGGCGCCGAGGTGACCCTCGTCCGGGACGGCGCCGGGCCCGCCTCCCCCACCCTCACCGTGCTGGGGTGCTTCCACGTCTCGCAGCAGAACACGTTCACCGGCCGGCTGACCCCGGCGATGCTGGACGCCGTCCTCGTGCGCGCCCGCGAGCTCGCGGACGCCTGAGCGGGCGGCCCCGCTGCCGGAATTGCCGTCGCTACGGCTCGACGCCGCGGCTAGGGTCGCCGCGTGACCGTCACCCTCCTCACCGGGCCCCCCGGCGCCGGGAAGACCACCGTGGCCGCGCTCCTGGCGGCCGACGTCGACCGGCCCACCGTGAACTTCACGACCGACACGTTCTACCGGTCGATCGCCACCGGCTTCGTGCCGCCGTACCTCGCCGGCTCGCAGCGGCAGAACGAGACGGTCGCGGCGGCGATCGTCGGCGCGGTGAGCGCGTACGTGCGCGGCGGATACGACGTCCTGGTGGACGGCGTCGTCGGGCCCTGGTTCCTGCCGCCGTTCCGCGCGGCCGCCGCGCGCGAGGGCTGGGACCTCGCGTACGTCGTCCTGCGGCCCGACCTGGACGTGACGCTCGCCCGGGCGACCGGCCGCGCGGACGCCGAGCTGCGCGACCCGGGCGCCGTGCGCAGCATGCACGCCGCGTTCGCCGACCTGGCCGACCTCGAGCCGCACGCCCGCGACACCGGCGACGAGGAGCCCGCGGACACCGCCGCGGCGCTGCGGGCCGCGCTCGCCGACGGCGCGTTCCGGCTGCGGGCGCCCGCGCCCACGCCGGTCGAGGAGACCCGGGTCGACCCGCCGCTGCGCGCCGACGAGTCCGCGACGCTGCGCGGCTACCTCGACTACCACCGCGACACGCTGCGCCGGAAGACCGCGGGGCTCGACGGCGCTCAGCTGAGCACGCCGCTGCCGCCGAGCAGCATGACGCTGGGCGGCCTCCTCAAGCATCTCGCCTACGTGGAGTCCAACTGGTTCCTCCAGGTCTTCTCCGGCGGCGCCGCGATGCCACCCTTCGACACCGCGGACTGGGACGCCGACGCCGACTGGGAGTGGCACTCCGCCGCGGAGAACACGCCACAGGAGCTGCGCGCGCTGTTCGACGACGCGGTCGCCCGCTCGGACCGGGCGCTCGACGCCGCGCTGGCCTCCGGCACCCTCGACGCGACGTCCGTGGTGCCCTCGCGGCGCCACGGCGAGGGGACGTTCAGCCTGCGCTGGATCCTCGTGCACATGATCGAGGAGTACGCCCGGCACAACGGGCACGCCGACCTGCTGCGCGAGGCGATCGACGGCGCGACCGGGGAGTAGAGCGGGGAGAGCAGACCGGGGAGCAGGGATCAGGCGGTCGCCGCGGCCCCGCCCGCCGGGTCGCCCGACGCCGCGGCGCGGCGCTCGCGCCGCGGCTTGAGCAGGAAGTGCTCCGTGATGTACCCCACGACGACGGCCAGGAGCACGATCGGCGCCATCGCCGGCGCGGCCGGACCCAGCAGCATCACGATCAGCACCGACGACGAGACGGGGAACGGCAGGGTCGACGCCGTCGCCGCCGCCATCCCCGCGGCGAGGCCGGGCACGGCGCCATACCCGGGCAGTTGCGCGACCAGCACGCCGGTCGCGGCCCCGAGGAGGACGGCCGGGAAGATCGGCCCGCCGCGCAGCGTGCCCAGCGACACGGCGTAGGCGACGCCCTTGAACGCCAGGAGCGCGACGAGCGCACCGGCACCCCAGGCGGCGGGGTCGGACGCGAGCGGGGCGAGCAGGTCCTGGCCCGATAGGGCGACGTCCATCGGGGACCGCCCGGTGACCAGGGCGTAGCCGGCGGCGCAGGCCCCGACCACGAGCGCGCCCGCGACCGCGGCCGCGAAGGGGCGCGCGGCGGCGGACCGCGCCACGGCGCCGCCGAGGCGGTGCACCAGGCGCACGAGGATCGCGACGAGCACCGCCACCGGGATCGTCCACAGCACGTCGGCGAGGTCGGGCCGGGCCGGGCCCTGGATACCGGGGAGGGTGAGCGGGGCGATCTCCAGGCCCGTCCACACCCCCATGCCCGTGAAGACGAGGGCCCCGACGCCGGAGGTGAGGATGCTCGGCAGGACCACGCCCACGAGGCGGGCGCCCGACAGGCCGGCGATGGCCGACGCCTCGACGACGAAGACGGCACCGACGATCGGGCTCCCGAAGATCGCCGACAGCGCCGCGGCGGAGCCCGCGACCGCCAGGACCTGACGGGCCGGGTCGTCGAGCCGCGAGTCCCACGGCCGCACGAGGATCAGCGCCAGCGCCGACCCGATGGCCAGGAGCGGCCCCTCGGGCCCGAGGACGGCGCCGAGCGGGAGCCCGGCCAGGGCGGCGAGCAGCACGCCGGGGACGACGGACGCGGGCACGACGCCCAGGCTGAGGCCGTCGACGGGGACGTGACCGCCGTGCCCGGGCAACGAACGGACGGCGAACCCCACGAGCACGCCGGCGAGGGCCATCCACGGCAGCGGCCACCACCACGGCGGCGCGTCGAACCCCAGCCCCTCCGGAAGCACCTCCCACACGAGGTGGGTCAGCTCGTGCAGGACGGCGAGGAACGCGAACGCCGCCAGGGAGACCGGGACGCCCACGCCCGCCGCGAACAGCAGCAGGCGGCCGAAGCCGCGTGGCGTGGGCAGCGTGCCCGGGGCCGACGCCGCCGGGCCGGCCGACGCGTCGGCCCCGGGCATGCCGCTCACCCGAGGAGCTTGGCCTTGGCCGCGGCGAACTCCGCGTCCGAGAGCACGCCGGCGGCCTTGAGGTCGCCGAGCTTCTGCAGCTGGGCGATGAGGTCGTCCTGCGCGGGCGCCGCCGGGGCGACCTGCGCGGCCTGCTGGGCCTGCAGCTGCGCCTGCTGCTGCGCGTACGCCTGCTGCTGGGCCTGCTGCTCCTGCTGGGCGTTGTACTGGTCCGCGGCGTAGCGCTGCTCGTCCCGGGCGTTGGCGCGCCGGTTCATCGCGCGGCTCGTCGCCTGCGCGGTGCCGGTGATGACCGCCGTGCGGGCCATGGTGCCGATGAGGCCGGGGCGGCCCATCCGTCGCATGGGGGGCATGTCAGTTCTCCTTCTCGATCTCGGCGGAGAGCGCCTCGAGGGCGGCGGGCGGGACCTGGGTCCAGTCCAGGAGCCGGCCGCCCGCGCCGCGCAGGGCGCCCGTGAGGCCGCGCGCCCAGGTGTGCTCGAAGACGAGCATGCCGACCGCCGCGCCGGGCTCGAGGTCCTCGGCGATGTCGTCGACGTCCTCCGACCCGAGCAGGCCGGCCGGCTCGCCGACGATGCGGGCGAGCTCGTCGTCGCCGCCCTCGGTGGCCTCCAGCCACTCGATCGTGCCGTCCTGCGCCTTGCGGATCAGGAGCGCGTCGAGCACGTCGATCGTGCCGGCGTCGACGAGCCGGCCGAGCTCGGCGATGACCTCGCCCTTGAAGTCGGTCTGCGGGAACTCGATGAGCACGAGCTCCACGGGTCCGGTGGGTTCCATGTCCTGCCTCTCGGTCGTCCTTGCGGCACGGGTCGGGTCGCCGTCCGGTCTCGCCGACGCCCGTCCTGCGGCACACTCTGGCACCGCTCGCAGGGGTCCGCATGCCGGGCGGCGGATGTCACCCCGCGCCGGCGCACCGAGCGCGAAACAGCAGGTCATCGACCATGATGTGCGAGGACCGGGACGGGCGACGGGGGTGGTCTCATGACGCGGGACGACGAGCGGGACACGGGCGAACCGGCTGCGCAGGTCGTGAGCCGACGGGTCGAGACGGTCGCCGCCGTCCTGCTGGCCCTCGCGACGGTCGTGACGGCGCGGTCGGCATTCCAGAGCACGAAGTGGTCGGGCGTGCAGGCGAACAGCTACGCCGCCGCCGGTGCCGCCCGCGCCGAGTCCACCCGCGACTCCACGGAGGCGGGCCAGCTGACCATGATGGACGTCACCGCGTTCGCCTCCTGGATCGACGCCGTGGCCGCGGAGACGCGGGCGGGCAAGGACTCCGGGCTCGGCGAGGGCGGGACCTACGAGCCGGTGGACGGCACCGAGTCGGAGTTCCTGTACACGAGGTTCCGGCCCGAGATGGTCCCCGCGTTCGACGCGTGGATCGCGACCGACCCCGTGCACGACGACACGGCGCCGCGCACCCCGTTCCTCATGCCCGAGTACCGGCTCGCCGCGCAGGACCGCGCGGACGCCGAGCTGGACCGCGCCGAGAGCCTGTCCGCCACGGCCCGCCGCGCCAACCAGAACGGCGACAACTACGTGCTGACGTCGATCCTCTTCGCCTCGGTGGCGCTCTTCGCCGGGCTCAGCACCACGCTGGTGCACCGTGCCGCGCGGCGCGGGCTGCTCGGCGCCGCGGTGGTGCTCTTCGTCGTCTCGACCGTCGTCGTCCTCTCCTTCCCCAAGGAGGTGTAGCGACCGGTCGGGCGGCGTCGGTCGGCCGCGGCGGCGCCGGGTGGCGCAGACTCGGGGCATGGGCGCGCGCTCGTTCCGCTGGGTGCTGCACGTCGACCTCGACCAGTTCCTGGCCGCGGTCGAGGTGCTGCGCCGGCCGGAGCTCGCCGGGCGGCCGGTCATCGTCGGCGGCCGGGGCGACCCGACCGAGCGCGCCGTGGTCTCCACCGCGTCGTACGAGGCGCGAGCGTACGGGGTCAGGTCGGGGATGCCGCTGCGCGTCGCGTCCCGCAAGGTCCCGGACGCGGTGATCCTCCCCGTGGACCGGCCGGCGTACGAGGAGGCCTCCGCGCACGTCATGGACACCCTGCGCGGCCTCGGCACCGTGGTGGAGGTCCTCGGCTGGGACGAGGCGTTCCTCGGGACCGACGCCGCCGACCCGGAGGCGTTCGCCCGTCGCGCGCAGCAGGCCGTCCTCGAGGCCACCGCTCTGCGCTGCTCCGTCGGCATCGGGGACACGAAGGTGCGCGCCAAGATCGCGACCGGGTTCGGCAAGCCGGCGGGCGTGTTCCGGCTCACGGCCGGTACCTGGTCCGAGGTGATGGGAGGGCGGCCCACCCGCGACCTGTGGGGGGTGGGCTCGCGGGTGGCCCGGCGCCTCGCGGCGCACGGCATCGACACGGTGGCGCAGCTCGCCGCCGCGGACGACGCCGTCCTGACCAGCGAGTTCGGGCCGCGGATGGGCGCCTGGTACGGGCAGCTGGGGCGTGGCGAGGGGTCGGCCGTCGTCGACGACACCCCGTGGGTGGCCCGCGGGCACAGCCGCGAGACCACCTACCAGCGCAACCTCACGACGCCCGAGCAGGTGACGGCCGCGCTGCGGGAGCTGGCCGCACAGGCCCACGCGGACACCGAGGCGGAGGGACGGCCCGTGGTCCGGGTAGGGCTGAAGGTGCGCTACGCGCCCTTCGTCACCCGCACCTTCTCGCGGCGGCTGCCCGCGCCGACCCGCTCGCTCGAGGAGGTGACCGCCGCGGTGCTCGACCTCGCTGCCGGGATGGAGCCCGGCCGCGAGGTGCGGCTGCTCGGCGTCCGCGCCGAGATGGTCGTGCCGGACGACGGCGCGGGCGCCGCGAGCGCCCCGGCGCGCGGACGGGGCTGAGCCGGGGCGCCGGTCACGCGCGACCCGAAAGGCCGCCCGCCCGGTCCGCCAGCGCGAGCGTCCAGCGGGCTCGCTCCACCATCGCGACGTCGAGGAACGTGCCGTCGGGCAGCACCACGGTGCCGGTCCCGGCGTCCGCGGCCGACGCGACGGCCCGCACGACCTCCCGCGCCCGGTCCACCTCGGCCTCCCCCGGCGCGAAGGCGGCCCGGATGGTGGCGAGCTGGGTCGGGTGGATCGCGGTCCGGCCCCAGAACCCCAGCGCGCGGCCCGCGCGGCACGACGCCGCCAGGCCGTCCAGGTCCCGCACGTGCGTGTACGCGGACATCGCGGGCGCGGGCAGGCCCGCGGCGCGCGCGGCGACGACCACGCGGCTGCGGGGCCAGGACAGCCCGGACTCGTCGTCCAGACGCAGGTCCGAGCGCAGGTCGGCCTCCCCCAGCCCGAGCGAGGCGACCTGCGGCGACGCGGACGCGAGCTCGTACGCCCGCTCCACGCCGAGCGCCGTCTCGAGCAGCAGGTGCAGGGCGCGGCCGGGTAGCGAAGCCGCGAGCTCCCGCACCTCGTCGGCCGACTCGACCTTCGGCACACGCACGCCCACGGCCACGGGCAGCGCCGCCACGGCGGCGACGTCCGCGGCGTGCCACGGGGTGCTCGCGTCGTTGACGCGCACCTGGACCGCCGGCCGCGCACCGGCGCCCGCGCCGTCGTCCGCGCCGTCGTCCGCGCCGTCGTCCGTTGCGGGCGCCCCCGCGCCGAGCAGCGCGGCGAGGTGACCGCGCGCCGCGTCCTTGGCGGAGGGCGCCACGGCGTCCTCGAGGTCCACGAGCACGGCGTCCGCTCCCGACGCGAGCGCCTTGCCGACCCGGTCGGGGCGGTCCGCGGGCACGTACAGCAGCGTGAGCGGCGGCGCGTCCGCGACCGGCCGCGGGGCGGGCGCCGTCATACCGCGCCCTCGGCCCGCAGCGCGGCGACCCGCTCGGCGTCGAAGCCGAGCTCGCCCAGCACGGCGTCGGTGTCGGCGCCGTGCGCGCGGCCCGTGTGCCGGATGACGCCGTCGTTGCCGGACAGCCGGAACAGCGGGCCCTGCATGAGCATCGGCCCCAGCTCCGGGTCGTCGATCTCGTGGATCGTGCCGAGGGCGCGGAACTGCGGGTCGCCGACGATGTCGTGGGCGTCGTAGATCGGCGCGACCGCGGCCTGCGCCTCCTCGAACGCCGCGACCACCTCGTCGCGCGTGCGCCCGGCGATCCACCCGCCGACGGCGTCGTCGAGCTCGTCGGCGTGCTGGGCCCGGTCGACGCCACGGGCGAACCACGGCTCGTCGATCAGCTCGGGGCGGCCCACCAGCCGCACGACCCGCTCGGCGATGGACTGCGCGGACGTGGAGACCGCGACCCAGTGCCCGTCGCTGGTGCGGTAGGTGTTGCGCGGCGCGTTGTTCGACGACCGGTTGCCGGTGCGCGCCTGCACGGTGCGCAGCTGGTCCCACCGGGTGATCTGCGGACCGAGCATCGCGAGGATCGGCTCGACGATGGCGGTGTCGACCACCTGCCCGCGGCCCGTGCGCTCCCGCGTGGACAGCGCGACCATGACGGCGAACGCGGTCGCCAGCGAGGCCACGCCGTCGGCCAGGCCGAACGGCGGCAGCGTGGGCGGCCCGTCGGGCTCCCCCGTCATCGCCGCGAAGCCGCTCATCGCCTCCGCGAGGGTGCCGAAGCCGGGGCGCGTGCGGTACGGGCCCACCTGGCCGAAGCCGCTCACGCGCGCCAGCACCAGCCCGGGGTTGCGCGCCGCCAGCTCGTCGTAGCCGAGGCCCCACCGCTCCAGGGTGCCGGGACGGAAGTTCTCGATCACGACGTCGGCGGTCTCCGCGAGCGCCAGGAACACCTCGCGGCCGCCCGGGCTGCCGAGGTTCGCGGTGATCGTGCGCTTGTTGCGCCCGAGGGTCTTCCACCACAGGTTGACGCCGTCCTTCGCCGCGCCGTGCGTGCGCGACGGGTCGGGCTTGGCCGGGTGCTCCACCTTCACGACGTCGGCGCCCATGTCGCCCAGGTGCATCGCCGCCATCGGGCCGGCGAACAGCGTGGACGCGTCGACCACGCGCAGGCCCGCCAGCGCGCCGGCGGCCGCGTCGCGCGAGACGGTCATCGGGTCACCTCCGTCGTGTCCACCAGGCCGCGCGCGTCGGGCAGGTCCCAGGCGCACCGGAACCCGACCGTGGCGCCGCGCGCGAGTCCCAGGCCGGGCAGCAGCAGCTTCACCGCGTAGTCGGGCGCGTGCCGGCCGCCCTCGACGTACCAGTCCGAGCCCTCGGCGCGGTAGTCGCTGCCTCCCTTGATCATGACGTACCGGGTGCGGCCGTCGCTGTGCTCGCTGTCGGTCCACTCCCACACCGCGGGGGCGCCGCGGCCGAAGCCGGGCTCGGCTCCCGCGAGCTGCCACTCGTCCTCGGTGGGCAGGCGCCCGTCGCGCCAGGCGCAGTAGGCGCGCGCGTCGTCGAGGTCGACGAACGTGACCGGCTGGTCCTCGGTGCCCGGGACGGGACGGCTGTCGGACCAGTGCGCGAGGAACCGGTGCGGCTCGGCCGGGGCGTACCCGGTCGCGTCGAGGAACGCCGCGAACTGCGCGTTGGTCACCTCGCGGGGCGCGACGGCGACGGGTGCGGCGAGCTCGCCGTCGCGCTGCAGCGTGCGGGCGTCGTGCAGGCGCGGGGGCAGCGGCTTCCACTCGTCGACGTACGGCGCGCCCTGGTACATGCCGGTCTCGCGGGCGCGGTGGCGGACGGTGAGCGCGTACGGCCCGGCGGGCAGCACGACGGCGTCCGTGCCCGGGCCGGCGCCCGCGCCGGGACCGATCCCTGCCGGGGCCTCCGTACGCAGCCGGCGCGCGACGCGGTGCGGGAAGCGGGCGTCCGGGTCGTGCGGGTCGCCGTCGGGAGCGTCCAGGCCGTCGACGACGGCGCGCAGGCCCGCGGCCCACGCAGGCTCGGCGGCTCCGGTCTCGGTCGTGGTGCGCACGAGCGCGGCGACGCCGCGCCCGGGGACGACGACGCGCTCGTCGCCGTCGGCGAGCACGGGGCCGGCGTAGGCGACGTCGCCCCGGTTGACGAGGGTCCACAGCGCGACGCCGTCCGCCTCCCACCGCGACGCGTACACGCCCGCGGCCTCCGCCTCCGGCGCGAGCTCGGCGAGCGGCGTCCAGGCGCCGCGCAGCAACAGATCGCCCGCGGCACGCTGCACGCGCTGCATGCGGCGCACGGTGGCGGCGTCGCGGGGCGACCAGCCGACCCACACCCCGAAGACGACCTCCCACACCATGACGCCCACGCCGTTGAGCCACGCGGACTGCAGCTCCTCGGAGTGGTCGCGGTGCCAGCGCCGCACGTGGTGCTGCATGTGGCGGCGCTCGTACCAGTGCGCGCGCAGCACGCCGGGCACCGGCGAGTCGGCGAAGAACTGCGCCCACGACGACGAGTGGTCCTCGATGCGCTCCACCGCCAGCTTGGACTCGCCCTCGAGCACGATCCCCGGGCGGGCCGCCTCCAGGCGCGCGACGAGCTCCGGCTCCGCCTTCTTCAGCGTGTCGAGGAAGACGCCGTCCGCGCCCAGGTCGCGCACCAGCGCGGCCAGCTCGGTGAGGTCGTCGCCGCCGCGGCGCGTACCGGTGTCCCAGGGGTTGTAGTCGACGAACACGTGCAGGCCCGCGGCGTGGAACGCGGCCACGAGGTCGACGATGCCCGGGACGTCGCGGTAGTAGTCCCACTGGTTGCGGTCGTCGATGCCGATCACCGGGTACGCGTGCCACAGGACGACGGCGTCCAGCCCGGCGAACCGCTCCGCGGCGTCCGCGAGGAACCGCTCGGGCGTGAACCGGCCCTCCGCGAAGGAGTAGAGCAGCTCGTCCCACAGCCACACCTGCGCCACCGTGCGGCACCGCGCGGCCCACGCCGCCTCCGGGCGGTCGTAGGCCGTGCCGGTGTAGCCGTGGCGCTCGCGCGCGTCCGACCGCCAGGCGGCGAGCCGCTCGCGCCAGGCCGGGCGGTCGGCCGGGTCCTGCGGCCCGACGAAGATCTTCGCCTCGTCGAGGGCGACGCTCTGCTCGGGAGTGAGCGGGCCCCCGGTGGGCACGTCGGTCGGCCGGTCGATCGGCCGCGGGACCAGGGGGTCGAACGTGTACGTCATGGCTGCTTCCTCCGGGGGCCCGAGGACGGACCGGGGACGGGGCGGGCGGTGCGGGGTCGTGCGGGGAGGTCGGGTCAGCCGCCGCCTGCGGCGAGGGCGGCCACCTCGGAGGCGGCAGGTACGGCGTCCTGCGCGCCGCGGCGGGTCACCGCCAGAGCACCGGCCGCCGCCGCGAGCCGGGCGGCGGCCGCCAGGTCCTCGCCGCGGGCGAGGCCGGCCGCGAGCACGCCGCAGAAGACGTCGCCCGCGCCCGTGGTGTCCACGGCCTCCACGCGGTGCGCGGGCACGCGCACCGGCGGTGTGCCGCGGTGCGCCACGAGGCTGCCCGCGCCGCCGAGGGTGATCACGACGGCCGGCACCCGCCGCAGCAGCGCAGCCGCGAGCGCCTCGGGGTCGTCGGTGTCCGCCGTCTCACCCGCCGGACCGCCGACGAGGTCGGCCGCCTCGTGCTCGTTCACCACGAGGACGTCGACGGCGTCCCACAGCGCGTCGGGCAGGGCGCGGGACGGCGCGGCGTTGAGCACGAGCGGCACGCCCGGGCGTCGCTCGGCGGCGGCCGCGAGGACCACGTCGAGCGGCACCTCCAGCTGCGCGAGGACGACGTCGGCGGCGGCGATGCGCTCGGCCTGCGGACGCTCGACCGCGAGGCGCGAGTTCGCGCCGGGGGCGACGACGATCGCGTTCTCGCCGTCCGGGGAGACGGTGATGAGGGCGGTGCCCGTCGGGACGTCGAGCCGCCAGACCAGGTCGGTCCGCACACCGACGCGCCGCAGCGACGCGAGCAGGAGCGCGGCGGCGTCGTCGCGCCCCACGGCGCCGACGAACGACGTGTCCGCTCCCCCGGCGCGCGCGGCGCCGGCGGCCTGGTTGGCGCCCTTGCCGCCGGGGCTGCGGCGCAGGTCGCCGCCCAGGATGGTCTCGCCGCCGCCGGGGTGGCGCGGCACGTCGACGACCAGGTCGACGTTCGCCGAGCCGACCACGACGACGCGCCCGGCGCCGCTCACGACGGCTCCCCCGCGCCCGCCGGGCGCTGCGGCGCACGCCGCGCGAGCGCCGTCGTCCGAGCGGCCAGGTCGTCGATGCGGCGCTCGCCGCCGGGCAGGGAGGTCGCGATGCGGCCGTCGAGCGGCCCGCTCCACGCCGCGCCGATCCCCTCGGCGCCCCGCAGGGCGCCGACCACGCCGCCGACCGTGGCGGCCGCCGAGTCGGTGTCCCAGCCCGCGATGACCGCGATCGCGACGCTCGGGCCGAACTCCCCGCGCCCGGCCTCGAGCGCGTAGGCGACCACGGCCGCGTTGTGCAGCACGTGCACCCAGTGCAGGTCGCCGTAGGTGGCGTGGAGCCGGTCGAGGTCGGCGCGGACCGCGGCCTCCCCGCCGTCGGAGGCCGCGCCGAGCTCGCGGCCCAGGCGGACCGCGGTGGCGAGGCGGCTGCCGGGCGGGACGACGGCGTCGGCGGCGTCGAGCACCGCAGCGGCGTCGGCGGCCACCACCGCGGCCGAGGCGAGCGCGGCGGCCCACATCGCGCCGTAGACGCCGTTGCGGGTGTGGCTCAGGCGCGCGTCGGTCCAGGCCAGCCGCGCGGCCCCGCGCACGTCGCCGGGGCTGACCCAGCCGAGCAGGTCGGTGCGGATGAGCGCGCCGATCCACTCCCGGAACGGGTTGTGGTGCGTCGCCGTCTCGGGCACGGGCCGCGCGTCGAGGATGTTGCGGTACGCGGCGCGCTCGGCCGTGAACGACCGGCCCGCGGGCATGAGGTCGAGCCAGAGCTGGGCCACGTCGTCCGTGGTGAAGCCCCGTCCGCGGGCCTCGAGGAGCTCGAGCGCGAGGATGGGGTAGTTGAGGTCGTCGTCCTCCGGCATCCCGTCGATGTTCTCCTCGAGGGACGTCGGGGCGGAGCGGCGGTTCCACGGCCAGCGGGCCGCGACGTCGTCGGGCAGCCCGACGGCGGTGAACCAGCGGTCCAGGGGCCACCGGCCGGTGGCGCGCAGGATCTCCTCGATGCCCTCGCGCGGGATCTTCTCGACCGGCTTGCCCAGCAGGCACCCGGCGGCGCGGCCCGTCCAGGCGCCGTGCACCCGGGCGTCGAGGTCCGCGCCCGCGGCGGGCAGCTCGGGCGCCTCCGGCAGCAGGGCCAGGATCTCGTCCCATCCGTCCGGCTCCGCCGGGGCGGGCGCGGCGGGCCGGGCGTCCAGCTCGTCGAGCACGGTGCGGGCCAGAGCGCGCAGCTCGGCCGTCGCGGGCACGGGGCCCGCCCCGCTCACGGCGGGCTCGGGGTCTCCCCCGGCGGCCACCCAGCGCGCACGGACGTCCGCGACCTCCTTGCCCTCCGCCGCCGACTGCACCAGCTCGTGCGCCAGCAGGTCCTCCGGCTGGGCCCAGGTCAGCCTCATGCCCGCGCCCCGGCGCCCTGGTGGTCGACGTCCGCATCGAGGTCGAGCGCGTCGATGCCCGCCAGGCGCGCCCGCGCCCGCTCGGCGTCCGCGCGCACGATGTCGGCGGCCGCGGCGGCCATGAGCCGACCCGTCTCGCGGACGTCCATCTTGCTCGCCACCTCGATCGCGTCGAGCCACTCGGTGGGGACGACCGCGCTGCCGCCCAGGCCCGCGGCCACCGCGCCCGCCATGACGGCGATCGAGTCGGCGTCGCGACCGTAGTTCACGGCCGCGAGGACGGAGCCGCGGTAGTCGCCGCAGTGACCGAGCAGCATGCCGAGCGCCGCGGGCAGCTCCTCGATCGACTTGGTGCGCGACGGGCGGCGGGCGTCCATCGACATCTGCCGGTAGGCGGGGCCCACGGAGTCGAACGGCGCCACGGTCTCGCGCACCAGGCGGCCGAGCTCGCGCTCCTCCTCGTCCGTGGTGGGGGCGGTGGTCCAGCCGTCGAACGCCTCCACCACGGCGTGCAGGGCGTCGGCCGTGCCGTCGTGGCCGACGTCGAGCGCCGCGTGCACGACGTCGTCGAGCGTGGCGCCGGGCGCCACCGAGGCCGCGACCATGGCCGCGAACACACCCGCGGCCTCGCGGCCGTAGCTCGACTGGTGGGCGCCCGTGAAGTCGATCGCCTCGGCGTACGCGCCGCGCGGGTCGCCCGGGTTGGCCAGGCCGACCGGCGCCACGTACATCGCGGCGCCGCAGTTCACGACGTTGCCGACGCCCGCCTCGCGCGGGTCGACGTGGCCGTAGTGCAGCCGCGCGACCATCCACTTCTCGGCGAGGAACACCCGCTGCAGCAGCAGGGCCGTCGACTCCAGCTCGGGGATCCAGCGCGGCTCCCCGATCATCAGGGGCACGAGGTCCTCGGCGACCGCGTACGCGTCCAGGTGGTCGCGGCGCTTGGCGTAGACCTCCACGACGGCGCGCGTCATGAGGGTGTCGTCGGTGATGTGCCCGTCGCCCTTGTGGTACGGCGCGATGGGTCGCGCGTCGCGCCAGTTCGGGTACCAGGGGCCGACGATGCCGGTCACCCGGCCCCCGTGGCGCTCCTCGATCTGCTCGGGGGTCCAGCCCTCGACGGCACCGCCGAGCGCGTCGCCCACCGCGGCGCCGGTGATCACGGCCATCGATCGGTCGTCCAGCCAGGTCACGGTCACTCCCTCGTCGTCCTGCCGGGCGCGTGTCTCGCGTCCCGGGTGCCCGCGGGGCGGGCGGTGCGCCCGGCCCCGCGGTGCGGGTGGTGGGGGGGGGGGGGGGCGCCCCCCCCCCCCCCCCCCCCCCCGCCCGCCCCCCCCCCCCCCGGGGGGGGGGGGGCGGCGGCCCGGGGGGGCGGCGCCGGGGCCC
>NZ_JBHWYY010000002.1:22743-110336 GCF_042728595.1 Isoptericola sp. NPDC060185
GACCCCCCCTCCGCGCCGGCCGGGGCGCGGGGCCGGCCCGGGGGGGGCGGGGGGGGGGGGGGGGGCCCCCCCCCCGGGGGGGGGGGGGGGGGGGGGGGCGCCCCCCCCCCCCCACGACCGTCACTTCGTGATCTCGTCCCAGCCGTCGGTGAGCTGCGCGGACAGCTCGTCGGCGTCCGTCTCCTGCGCCAGGAACCGCTGGTAGGCCGGCGTGGCCACGGTGTCCTTCCACTGCGCGTACGCGTCGACGAACAGGTACGGCGCGGAGACGAAGTGCTGGCCCGAGGCCAGGATGGTGCTCCAGCCGTTCTCGTCGCCGAGCTTGTCGGCCATGACCTTCTGGGCCGACGTCGTCGCCGGGATCAGCGCGTCCGCCTCGTTGAGGGCGGCCAGGTTGTCCGGCTCGGTGAAGAACTCGATGAACTGGGCCGAGTCCTCGACGTGCTCCGAGTCGACGTTGACGGACAGGGTCTGCGGGTTCGCGGCCTGCCCGGCGCCCTCCGGCCCGGCGAGCGGCGGCAGCACCACCCAGTCGAGGTCCTTCGGAGCGTCCTTGGCGATGTTCGCGGCCTGGTAGGAGCCCTGCACCGTCATCGCCGTCTGACCGGCGTAGAACGACGCGATCGCCTCGGAGCCCGACTGCGTCAGGGTGACCGGGAGGATCGACTTGTCCTGGTGCGCCATCG
Organism: Isoptericola sp. NPDC060185; assembly: GCF_042728595.1. Lineage (NCBI taxonomy): Bacteria > Bacillati > Actinomycetota > Actinomycetes > Micrococcales > Promicromonosporaceae > Isoptericola > Isoptericola sp. NPDC060185. The sequence goes on from NZ_JBHWYY010000002.1 coordinate 23,430, forward strand.
CGTCCACCAGCTCGGGCACGGCCATCTCGCCGTCGCCGATCGTGATCTTCGCGTCGGTGCCCGTGCCGGTGAAGTACTGGCCGCCGAAGGCCGGCGCCAGCGTCATGAACGCGGCGGTCGGGCTCGACAGGCCCCAGCCGAGGCCGTAGGTCTTGCCCTTCGTGGTCGCCTTGGCGATGTCGCGCAGCTGGTCCCACGTCATGGTGTCGCCGGTCGGGATCTCGACGCCCGCGTCCTGCAGGAGCTTCTTGTTCGCGAAGACCATGTAGGACTGCAGCTCGGTCGGGTAGGCCACGACCTGGTCGTCGACCGTCACCGAGGACAGCACGCCCTCGGGGATGTCGGCCTTGCGCTCGTCGGACATGTACTCCGAGAGGTCGGCGAGGTAGCCGTCGCGGGCGAACGGCACGATGCTCGCGGCCTCGTAGTGGATGATGTCGGGCGCGGCACCGCCGTTGAACTGGGTGATGAGCTTGTCGTAGACGCCGTCCCACCCCGCCGGCACGATCTGGACCTGCACGTCGGGGTGGTCGGTGTTCCACTCGTCGACGATCTTCTTGGTCGCCGCGATGGCGGCCGGCTGGTCGGACAGCGACTGGAACTTCAGGGTCACGGGGCCGTCACCGCCGTCGTCGCCGCCACCGCCGCTGCACGCGGCGAGGGCCAGGGCGCTGACCGTGAGGCATGCGGCGATGGACACTCCACGAGTCTTCATGGGACTTCCTTTCGGGTGGTCGTCAGGGGTGCGGAAGAACAGGAGGGCGGGTCGTCAGCCCTTGACGGCGCCGGCCATGAGCCCGCCGGTGAGCTTCTTCTGCATGATCGAGAAGAAGACGATGCTCGGGATGGCCGCGAGGAACGACCCGGCCGCCAGCGGCCCGAGCGCGACCTTGCCCTCGCCGCCGATGAACGACGTGAGCGTGATCGGCAGCGTGTAGTTCTCCGGCGACTGGAGCAGGACCAGGGCGAAGAAGAACTCGTTCCAGGAGGAGACGAAGCTGAACATCGCTGTGGCGACGATCCCGGGAGCGAGCAGCGGGAACACGATCCGGCGGAGCACGGACAGGCGGCTGGCGCCGTCCATGGAGCCGGCCTCCTCGAGCTCGGTGGGGATGCCGGCCACGTAGCCCTGCAGCATCCACAGCGCGAACGGCAGCGTGTACGTGGTGTGCACCAGCGTGAGCCCTACCAGGCTGTCCGTGAGGTTCATGGTCCGCAGGATGAGGAACAGCGGCAGGATGATGAGGATCACCGGGAACACCTGGCTCACGAGGATCCACCCGACGCCGGCCACCCGGATCGCGCCCTTGAGGCGGGCGAGCACGTAGGCCGCCGGCATCGCGATGAGGATGACGAGCGCGGTCGAGGCGAGCGCCACCATGACGCTGTTCACCGCGGAGTGGACCAGCCCCTGCCGCGCCAGCGCCTGGGCGTAGTTCTCCCAGTGCCACTGCGAGGGCAGCAGGCTCACGGTGAGCGAGTTGAGCTCGGCGGACGACTTCACCGAGGCCGAGATCAGCCACAGCAGCGGGAAGCCGAGGAAGACGATGTAGCAGGCCAGCGCCACGTACTGGGCGGGGCGGACGAGGACGCGCATCGGCTCAGCCCTTCTTCACGGCGCGGTCGTCGCGGAACTGCGACCGCAGGTAGACGGCGAGGAGCAGGACCACGACCACGACGAGGACGACGCCCATCGCGGCGGCGTACCCGATGTTCCGGTTCTTGAACGCCTCGAGGTAGGTGAACAGCATCGGCAGCATCGTGCGGCCGCCGGGCCCGCCCTCGGTGAGGACGTAGACCAGCGAGAACGAGTTGAAGTTCCAGATGAAGTTCAGCGACGTGATCGACGCGACGATGGGCCGCAGGCTCGGCCACGTGACGGCGGTGAACCGGCGCCAGGCGCCCGCGCCGTCCATGGACGCGGCCTCGTGCAGCTCGTCGGGGATCTGCTGGAGGCCGGCGAGCAGCGTGACCGTGGTCTGCGGCATGCCGACCCACACGCCCACGACGATGACGGCGGGCAGCGCGGTGGAGAAGTCCGCCAGCCAGTTGATGTCGTCCGGCAGGCCCAGCGCCCCGAGGAACGCGTTGAGCGGCCCCGCGTTGGGCGAGTAGATCATCTTCCACATGATCGCCACGACGACCGGCGGCATCGCCCACGGGATCAGCGCGAGCACGCGCGTGAGGCCCTGGAGCCGCAGGCCGGAGTTGAGCAGCTGCGCGAGCCCGAGGGCGAGCACGAGCTGCAGCAGCGTCACGGACACGGCCCAGATCAGGCCGATGCGGAACGAGTCCCAGAAGAACGAGTTGCCCGCCAGGCGCACGAAGTTGTCGACGCCCACGAACTCGTAGTCCGGGTGGCGCACGAGCCGCGCGTCGGTGAAGGCCAGCGCGATGCCCATGACGAGCGGCGCGACGCTGAGCACCAGGATCGGCAGGAGCGACGGCATCACCAGGGCGGCGGCCTCGCGGCGGCGGCCTCGCTCCAGCCCGCCGCGGCGGCGGACCTGCTGCGGGCCCCGCGCGGAGGACCGGCTCGAGGGGCCGGCCGCGGGCGCGGTCGGCGTGGTCGGGGCGCTCATCGCGTGCCCTCCTCGGGGGTGGTGGCGACGCCGGACGACTCGCGCACCAGCAGGCGCGGGCCGATCACGACGTGCTGGGCGGTGGCCTCGTCGTCCTCGAGGCGGGCGAGCACGGCGCGCGCGGCGGCGGCCCCGCGCTCCGCGGTGCCGAGCGAGACGCTCGTCAGGGTGGGCTCGTAGACGCGGCCGAGCTCGGTGTCGTCCATGCCGGTGACCGCGACGTCGCCCGGGACGGCGAGCCCGGCCTCGCGGGCGGCGCGGACCGCGCCGATGGCGAGCAGGTCGTTCGCGGCGACGACGGCGTCCAGGCGCGTCCCGTCGGCGGCGGGCGCCAGCAGGGTGCGCGCGGCGCGCAGCCCCGCGGCGACGGTGAAGTCGTCGGCGACCTCGACGGCGACGCGCTCGGCCGGGAAGCCGCCCGCGCCCGTCGCGGCGTCGAAGCCGCGCTGGCGCGCCGTGCCCGGCGTGGTGTCCAGGGGGCCGTTGAGGAAGCCGATCCGGCGACGGCCGGCGGCGACCAGGTGGTCGACGGCGAGGCCGATGCCGCCCGCGGAGTCGGTCGAGACGGAGTCGCCGGCGGCGTCGAGCGCGCGGCCGATGACGACCACCGGGACCGGGGCCCGCCGGATCTCCTCGGCGAGGGCGTCGTCGGCGCGCAGCGGGCTCACGACCAGGGCGTCGACGAACCCGCCCCCGAGGCTGCGCACGAGCTCGGCGGTGGCGCCCGCCGTGTCCCCCGTGGACATGACCACGACCCGGTAGCCGTGCGGCGCCAGGACCTCGTGGATGGCGGCGAGCATCTCGACGTACACCGGGTTGCCGATGTCGGCGACGGCGAACGCGACCTGGAAGGTCTTGCGCATCCGCAGCGACCGGCCGGTCACGTCAGGGCTGTAGCCGAGCTCGTCGGCGGCGGCGCGCACGCGCTCCACCATGGCCGGGCTGGCCCCGGTGCCGTGCAGTGCCCGCGACGTCGACGCGAGGGAGACCCCGGCGTGCCGGGCCACCTCGATCAACGTGGCGCGTGATGACGTCACTGTCGCTCCACCTTCAGCGTCGAACGGCGATTGGAAACGTTTCCAGATCCGTCTCCGCGGCATCGCTGGAAACGTTTCCGGATGAGCGCCACTGTGACACCCGCGCCGCGCAGGTGTCAAGGCGCCGGGACGGCGTCGCGCGCCCCGGGAGCGCCGCCCGAGGTGGTTCAGGTCAGGGACGCTCCCGGGGCGCCGCGACGAGACCCTCGAGCGACGGTGGCCGGTAGCCGGGCCCCTTGAGGACCTTGCCGTCGGCCCGGCGCAGCACCCGACCATCGTCGTCGACCTTGCTCATGTTGGACCGGTGCACCTCGACGAAGACCGCGGGCAGGTCGATTCCCAGCGCGTCCGCGGCGCCGTACGTGACGTACAGGACGTCGGCGAGCTCCTTGGCCACGGCCCGGTAGGCGGCGTCCGCGTCCTCGCCGGCGGCCAGCGTCGCCGCGAGCTCGGTGAGGGCCTCGGCCGCCTCGGCGGCCTCCTCGTCCAGCAGCGCCCGGCGGTGGGTCGCCAGCTCCGGGCGCGCGGCGTCGGTCTCCAGGTCGAACGTCTCGCGGAACTCGGCGACCCGCCGCATCGGCTCGTGATCCATGGTCCGACGCTAGCGGGCCCCCGGGTGAGGACCGGGCGAAAACGCCCCGCCCCCCGCATCGCCCCGCACGACGGGACCTCTCTCCTGGGGCGGCCACACCCGGCCGTGACCCCTCCCCGGAAGTGAGCACCACGATGTCCGTCTCCACCCCGGCGCACCGCACCGCCACCGGCACGGTCCCGCCGTCCCAGGACAACCCCGCCCCCGCCGCCCCCGCGGCCACGCCCTGGCGACCGCGCACGACGCCGCCCCGCCCGTCCACCCGGGCCCCTCGCCGCCTCGCCGAGCGGATCGCGCTGCGCGCCGATCTCGCGGTGACCGCGCTGGCCCGGTTCCTGACCCGATGGTCGGTCCCCGCCCTGCGCGTCGCCCTCGGGCTCGTCTTCCTCGGCTTCGGCGCCCTGAAGTTCTTCCCCGGTGCCAGCCCCGCCGAGGAGATCGCCGCCCGCACGGTGGAGACCCTCACGTTCGGGCTGGTGCCCGCCACGGCCGCCGTGCTGCTGACGGCCGTCATGGAGACCTTCATCGGCCTGACGCTCCTGTCCGGCCGCCTGCTGCGGACGGGCCTGGTCGTCCTCGCCGTCGCGATGGTCGGCATCCTGTCCCCCGTCGCCCTCTTCGGCGACGAGCTGTTCGGCCACGGCATGACGCTCCTCGGCCAGTACGTGCTGAAGGACGTCGTCCTGGTGGCCGGCGCGACCGTCGTCGCCGCCGTCGCCCTCGGCGCGCGGCTGCGGCTCGACGCCTGACCGGCACGATCCTCGACGAGCGACGACCACGAGCGACGACCACGCGCGACGACCACGCGCGACGACCACGCGCGACGAGCGACCTGGCCCCCGGCCCACCCCGGACCGGGGGCCCGTCGCGCCGGGCGCACGTCACAGCACGCCGAGAGCGAAAAGCGCGCCCTCCCGCGGAGGGCCGACGCTTAGGCTGCGACGGCCGACAGGAGGACCCATGACCACCACGACCACCCCGCCGGACGCGACCCCGACCCCGTCATCGGGGCCCGACGCGTCCGAGGCCGTCCTCGACAACCCGCGCTGGTCGTCGCTCACCGGGGCGCACGCGCACCTGGCCGAGGGGAACGACCTGGTGCTGCGCTACCCCGCCGACGTCTCCCCGTTCGCCGCCGTGCGGTCGTGGGACGACCCCGGCGTCTGGGACGCGATCGTCGACGTCGTGGGCCACGGCGCCGAGTTCCCGACGCCGCCGGCCACGGTCGCGCTGCCCGCGGGCTGGGAGCGGGTCGCCCTCCACGAGGGCGTCCAGCTCGTCGACACGGCCCGGCTGCGGGCGCGCCCCGACGACGAGGCCGTGGTGCTCGGCGCCGACGACGTGCCCGACATGCTCGCCCTGGTGGAGCGCTCGCGCCCCGGCCCGTTCCTGCCCCGCACGTACCTCATGGGGCGCTACGTGGGCGTCCGCCGGGAGGGGCGGCTCGTCGCGATGGCGGGCGAGCGGCTCCAGCCGGACGGCTGGACCGAGATCAGCGCCGTGACGACCGACCCCGACCACCGCGGCCAGGGCCTCGCGACCCGGCTGGTGCTCGACGTCGCCCACCACGTCCGCGAGCGCGGCGCCCGGCCGATGCTGCACGCGGCGGGGAACAACACGAACGCCATCCGGCTCTACGAGAACCTCGGGTTCCGGCTGCGCGGCCACACCATCTTCGGGACGGTGCGCACGCCGGAGGCCTGAGCGCCCGCCGTCAGCACATCGGGCGCGTCAGCCCACCGAGCGCCGGTGCCGCTCGGCCAGCTCCTGGTACTCGATCGCGTTGCGGCGCACCCGCTCGGCGCCCTCGGCGTCGAGCGGGCCGCGGTCCTTGGCGGGCACGCCGACGGCCAGGTGCCCGGCGGGGATCTCCTGCCCCTCGCGCACGAGGGCGCCGGCGGCCACGAGCGCCCCCGCGCCGACGACGGCGTCGTTGAGCAGGGTGGCGCCCATGCCGATGAGACTGCCGTCGCCCACGGTGGCGCCGTGGATGATGGCGCCGTGCCCGACGCCCACGCCCGCGCCGATCGTCGCGGGCACGCCGGTGTCGGTGTGCACCACGCAGTTGTCCTGGATGTTGGACCCCTCGCCGAGCACGATCGCGTCCATGTCGCCGCGCAGCACCGCACCGTAGAACACGCTGGCGCGCGCCTCGATGCGGACGTTGCCGACGATCGTCGCCGTCGGGGCGACCCACGCCGTGGGGTGGATCTCGGGAGTGTGGCCGTCGAAGGGGAGCACCGTCACCATGCCTCGGACCCTACCGGGGCGCGCGGTCCGCGGTCCGGGTGGCCGGCCGCAGGCGCAGGCCCAGGAGATACAGCTCACACCCCAGGCACAGCCCGACGACGGCGTTGAGCGCGGCAGCGACGAAGGCGACGCCCGCTGCCCACGGAACGGCGGTCAGCACGCCGGCGAGCCCGAGGACGACGCCCACGCCGGTCACGACCAGGCCGACGAGCTGCGCGAACCGCGGCGGCCGCGGGTCCTCCAGCTCCTCGGGCGGCGCGAGCCGCGGGCGCACGAGCGTGCGGAAGAGCCAGCCCTGCACCGTGCCCTGGGCACCGCGCACCGCGCCCAGGGCGAAGCCCGCCGCGACGACGGCGAGCAGCACGAGGCCGGCCGTCGTCGCGCCCAGGAGCACCACGACCGCGAGCAGGAAGGCGGTGATGCCGGCGCCCACGCGCGGGCCGCGGGGGTCGATGCCGGCCGGGGCCGGCGGGGCGGAGGTCTCGTGGCTCATGGGTGCTCCTGCGATGGTGGGGCCGAGAGGTGCGGTGGACGGTCCTCGTCGGGCGTCGGGCGTCGGGCGGCAGTCGGCGGGCGCGGCGTGCCCGTCAGGCGCGGGCGGCCGGGGCGGGCAGCGCCGCCTCCAGGGCCCGGCCGGCCTGGGCGGGGTTCATGCCGCCGCTGCTGCGCGCGGCCTGCGCGCCCGTCGCGTCGAGCACGAGGACGGTGGGGGTCTTCAGGACCCCGAGCTCGCGCACCAGGTCGAGGTGCTCCTCGACGTCGAGCTCGTGGTGCACCACCCCCGGCTCCCGCGCGGCGACGTCGCGCAGCACGCGGGCGGTGGCCCGGCAGGGGGCGCAGACCTGCGCCGAGAGCTGGACGAACGTCGCGCGCTCCCCCAGGACGACGCCCCGCGCGGCCCAGTCGACCGCGAGGTCGGCGCGCGCGGGAGCGGTGCGGACCCGGCCCTGCCGTGCGCGCCACAGCGTGCCGAGCACGACGGTGAGCAGCACGAGCGCGACCAGGACGACGAACTGGGTGGTCATGGTCCCCCCTCGACTCCGGCGGTACGGTGCACGCCCATCCTCCTCGCCTCTCACCCCGCGGACAACGAGTGGCCGGATGCCGGACACCGTTCGGGGAGGTGCTGCGGAGGCCGCCCGGCGCAGGCACGCGGGGACGTGCGGGCCGTCTACCGTGGACGTCGTGAGCACGTACGCCGAGCACGAACCCCCGCACCTGTCCCCCGACGCCGCCGAGATCCGCGAGCTCGTGGACCAGCTGCGCCGGCTCGTGCTCACCTACAAGTTCGGCATCGACGAGGTCATGACCAAGATCTCGATCCTGCGCGACGAGTTCCGCCACATGCAGAACTACAACCCCGTGGAGCACGTGAGCTCGCGCCTGAAGTCGTTCGAGTCGATCGTGGCGAAGTGCCGCCGCAAGGGCATCCCGCTCACGCCCGAGGGCGTCCGCGGGCAGATGTTCGACGTCGCAGGCGTCCGCGTCACCTGCAGCTTCGTCTCCGACATCTACAAGGTGCGCGACATGATCGTCGGCCAGACCGACCTCACGATCCTGGAGGAGCGCGACTACATCGCCCATCCCAAGGCGAACGGGTACAAGTCGCTGCACCTCATCGTGCAGGTGCCGGTCTACCTGTCCGACCGGGTGGAGGACGTCGTCGTCGAGATCCAGCTGCGCACCATCGCGATGGACTTCTGGGCGAGCCTCGAGCACAAGATCTACTACAAGTACGCGCGCGACGTGCCGCGCCACCTCACCGACTCGCTCAAGCTCGCCGCCGACGTCGCCTCCTCCCTCGACAGCTCCATGGAGCGCATCCACGAGGAGGTCAAGGCGATCGCCGGCGAGGCCGATCCCGTCGAGCACCGCGACGACCGACTCACCCCCGAGGAGCTGTTCCACAACTTCTGGGGCGCGGCCCGCGCCGAGGGCATCGCGATGCGCTCGGCCCGCGACGACTGAGCCGGCGACACCGAGCCGGCGACGGACCCCGAGCGACCCGGTCAGGGCGCCGCCTCGACCGCCCGCCGGGACAGGAGCGCCGCGACGAGGAAGCAGGCCGCGCCGACCAGCGTCCCCACCGTCGACCACCACGGGCTGAGGTCGGCGTCGGTGCCCGGCGCGACGTAGGCGCCGACGGCTGAGGCGGCGAAGGCGACCGAGCCCGCCATGTTCAGCCAGGTGCCGTGCCAGGTCCGGGCGTCCGTGTCCCACAGCCGCCCCCGGTCCGCCGTCGCGACCAGCGCCAGCGCGCTCGACACGAGGAACGCGGCCGAGCCGTAGGCGTCCGGCCGCCACCCCGCGCCCACGTCGCCCGGGTCCACCACGGCGGCGGTCAGCGCCACGGTGGTGCTCACGTTGAACAGCAGCGTGCCGAGCAGCTGCACCGCCGCCGACCACCAGTCCCATCGGTCCGCCACCACCGCCCCGGGGCCGGGCGGACGGCGGCCGCTCAGCGCGAGCTGCACCACCGCCGCCGCGGTGAACAGCACCGCCCCCACCACGAACGTGATGCCCGTGCCGACCGGGCCCGCCCACGCCGCGTAGGCGGGCAGCGCGCCGACGAGGAAGCACACCGACCCCGCGGCGAAGCCCCACGCCTCGCGGCGCAGGCGGCGCTCGCGGGTGCCCTGCGTGCTGGTCCCCATCGCGCACCACCCCACGTCGAGGCCGGGCTCGCCGGGCGCCTCCCGGCGTCGAGAGCGTACGTCCGCGCCGCGGGGCTCGCGGGACGGGGCCCGGCCGACCCCGGGCGACGGACCGGGGCAGCGGTCAGGGCAGGGGGTCAGGGCAGGGGGGGTCAGGGCCGGCGGGAGTACCCGCGGTGCGCCACCTCGTCGGGGCGGCGGTCGTGGTGCAGCGGCCCGGCCGTCGCCGTGAGCGGTGCACCGGTGCCGCGGGCGCGGACGGCGACCACCTCGGCGAGCACGGACAGCGCGGTCTCGCGGGGGCTGCGCCCGCCGAGGTCGAGACCGACGGGCGAGCGCAGCCGGGCCAGCGCCTCCGCGGGCACGCCCCGGTCCCGCAACCGGTCCAGCCGGTCGGCGTGCGTGCGGCGCGACCCCATCGCGCCCACGAAGGCGAGGTCGGCGCCGAGCGCGACCTCGAGCAGCGGCTCGTCGAACTTCGGGTCGTGCGTGAGGACGAGGACGGCGGTGCGCCCGTCCGCCCGGCCGGCCGCGAGCTCCGCGGCCAGGTACCGGTCCGGCCGGTCCACGACGATCTCGTGCGCGTCCGGGAACCGCTCACGGGTGGCGAACGCGGGGCGCGCGTCGCACAGCGTGACCCGGTAGCCCAGGAAGACCGCCAGGGAGGTGACGGCGGCCGCGAAGTCCGTGACGCCCGCGACGATCATCCGCGGCGGGGGTGCGGCGACGTCGACCAGCACGCGCATGCCCACGCCCTGGCGGCTGCCGTCGGGCCCGTACGTCAACTCCCCGGTGCGGCCGGCCGCGACGAGCGCGGCGGCGTCGTGCGCGAGGGCGTCGTCGAGCCGCGCCGACCCGGTCCGGCCCGCGACCACCCCGGCGGGACCAACGGCGACGGAGGCCCCGGGGACGCCGCCGTCGTGCGCGACCACCGTCGCGAGGGCCGCCGGGTCCCCGTGCGCGACGCGGCGCGCGAACGCCCGCAGCGCCGCCGCGTCGTCCACCCGCTGCACGAGGATCTCGACGGTGCCGCCGCAGGTCAGGCCGACCGCGCCCGCGACGTCGTCGCTCACGCCGTAGCGCACGAGCTGGGGCACGCCGTCGCCCAGCACCTCGAGGGCGCGGGCGTGGACGTCGGCCTCCACGCACCCGCCGGTGAGCGACCCGACGGCGGTCCCGTCCGCGCGCACCAGCATGCGGGCGCCCGGGCCGCGGGGAGCCGAGCTCCACGTCGCCACGACCGTCGCGAGCGCGAACGGCGCGGTGGACGACCCGGTGGACGACCCGGTGGACGACCCGGTGGACGACCCGGTGGACGACCCGGCGAGCACGGCGTCGAGGACGGGATCCATCAGGCCTCCTGCCGCTCCCGCTCCCGGGCCCGCAGGCGCGGCAGGATCTCCTCGGCGTACCGCTCGAGGAACGCCTGCTGGTCGGCGCGCGGGTCGTGGAAGACGAGGTGGGTGAAGCCCATCTCGACGTACGACCAGATGCGCTCGACGTGCTCGTCCGGGTCGTCGGACACGATCCACCGGCTCGCGGTGCGCTCCACGGGCAGCGCGTCGGCCAGCCGCTCCATCTCGACCGGGTCCTCGACGCCGACCTTCTCCTCCGGGGTCAGGGCCAACGCACCCCACGCCCGGGTGGCCTGCCGCGCCCGGTCGAGGTCCGGGTCGTAGGAGACCTTCATCTCGATCATGAGGTCGAGGTCGGCGAGCGTGCGCCCGCCCTTCGCGGCGCCCTCGGCGAGGGCCGGGAGCAGCGTCTCGGTGTACAGCTCGCGCCCCTTGCCGCTGGTGCAGATGAAGCCGTCGCCGACGCGCCCCGCCAGGCGGGTGGCGGACGGCCCCGACGCGGCGACGTAGAGCGGCACGGGCGTGTCCGGGCGGTCGTAGATCGTCGCGTCGCGGGCGCTGTAGTACGTGCCGTCGATCGTGACCCGCTCCCCGGCCCACAGCGCCTGGATGAGGGAGATCGCCTCCCGGAACCGGGCGTACCGCTCCTTGCCGTCGGGCCACGGCAGCCCGAGCGGCGCCTCGTTGAGGGACTCCCCCGAGCCGACGCCGAGGATGACGCGACCGGGCGCGAGGCAGCCGAGCGTGGCGAACGCCTGGGCCACCACGCCGGGGTGGTAGCGCAGCGTGGGGGTGAGCACGCTCGTGCCCAGCCGCACGCGGGACGTGCTCGCCGCGGCGGCGCCCAGCCACGGCAGGGCTGCGGGCGCGTGCCCGCCGGTGTGCCGCCAGGGCTGCAGGTGGTCGCTGACGAAGACGGAGTCGAACCCGGCCTCCTCGGCCAGGACGGTGGAGGCGAGCAGGTCGCGCGGCGAGAACTGCTCCGCCGACGCCTTGTAGCCGAGCTGCAGCATGGTGTCCTTCCTCGAACGTTTCCACGTCACGTCACGTGACGTGACGTGCGCGGGCCGGTCAGGCCCGCGCGGGCGGGTGGGGTCGCGGGGCGGGGGCGCCCGCGTCCGCGAGCGCCGCGCGGACGGCCTGCCCCACGAGGGCCCGCACGCGCTCGCGCGCCTGCACGGTGCCGGCGGCCACGTGCGGCGAGAGGTACGCGTTGTCCAGCGCGAGCAGCGGGCTGTCCGGCAACAACGGCTCGGTGGCGAACACGTCGAGCGCGGCGGCGGCCGGTCGGCCCGCGCGCAGCGCGGCGACGAGGGCCGCCTCGTCCACGAGCTCGCCGCGGGCGGCGTTCACGAGCACGCTGCCGGGCCGCATGGCGGCCAGGCGGGGCGCGTCCAGCAGGTGACGCGTGGCGGCGGTCAGGGGGGCGTGCAGGGTGACGACGTCGGACCCCTCGAGCAGCGTGGGGAGGTCCGTCTGCGTCCCGCCCGCGGCGGCGACGTCGTCGGTGGGGTGCCCGCTGGTCACGACCACCCGGGCGCCGAACCCGCGGAGCCGGCGGTGCACGGCCCGGCCGATCGCGCCGTAGCCGACGATCCCGACCGTCAGCGCCCCGAGCTCCCGGCCCAGCGGCCTCGGGTGCCAGCCACGGGCGCGCAGGTCGCGGTCGGCGGCGACGCCGTCGCGCAGCAGCAGGAGCATGGCCATCAGCGCCCAGTCGGCGACCGCGTCGGCGTTGTACCCGGGCGCGTTGACGACGCGGATCCCGCGGGCGCGGGCGGCGTCGAGGTCGACGACGCCGTCCAGCCCGACGGCGGGGTGGACGACCAGCCGGCACCGGCCCATGCCCGCGAGGGCGGCGGCGTCGAGCGGGACCCGGCGCGCGGCGTCGCCGACCACCACGTCGGCGCGGGCCAGCGCGCCGGGCAGGTCGGGCACGCCCGCGCCGCCCGGGGCGAGGACCACCTCGACGTCCGCGCCGGCGACCCAGCCCTCGACGAGGTCGCGCGGGTAGTCCGACAGGCACAGCAGGACGGCACTCACGCGGCTCCCCCGCCCCCGAGCACCCGCGTCGCCACGACCTTCGCGGGGTCCACCGCCATGCCCAGACCCGGGCCCGTCGGGGCGTGGATCGCCCCGTCGGCGGGCACGATCGCCTCGGCGAGGAAGTGCTGGTACATCGGCATGAGCCGCGTGAGGTACTCCATCTGCGGGACGAGCGCCGGGGACGCCGCGAAGGTCAGGGCGGCGTTGCACTGGAGCGACTGCCCGTGCGGCACGAGCTGGGCGCCGGCCGCGCTGACGAGCGCCATGACCTTGGTCAGCTCGGAGATCCCGCCGGCCCAGTGCGGGTCGGGCTGGTACAGGTCGAGCACGTCCGCCGCGAGGAGCTCCCGGTAGCCCCACCGGGTGTACTCGTGCTCGCCGCCCGCGATCCGCACGCCGTCGGGCAGGCGGCGCCGCAGCGCCCGGTAGCCCTCGGCCTGGTCGGCCAGCAGCGGCTCCTCGATCCACGCCACGCCGAGGTCCCGGGTGGCCAGTGCGACGTCCAGGGTGAAGGGCACGTCCCACCCGCTCCACGCGTCGAGCATGATCGCGACACCCGGCCCGGCCGCGTCGCGCACGGTGCCGACCAGCTCGACCACGCGGTCCACCCCCGCCGCGCCGTCCTCGGGCCCCCAGCGCGGGAACCACTTCAGCCCGCGGAAGCCGCGGGCCACGAGCTCGCGGGTGCGCGCCGCGACGGCCGCCGGCTCCAGGCTGTCCCCGAGCGTCGAGGCGTACGCGGGCACCGCGTCCCGCGTGGGCCCGCCGAGCAGCACGTGCGCCGGGACGCCGAGGTGCTGGGCGCGGAGGTCCCACAACGCGCAGTCGACGGCGGACAGCGCCGTCATCCCGGCGCCCGCGCGGCCGTGGATCGCCGAGCGGTACAGCACGTCCCACAGCCGCTCGGTCGCCAGCGGGTCCGCGCCCAGCAGCAGCGGCCGCAGCACGCTGGTCACGATGAAGGCCTGCTCGGGCGAGAGCTGCGCGGTGCTGCCCCGCAGCCCCGTGTCGGTGTCGACGTGCAGGAACACCGAGCGCACCTCGGCCACTCCGGGCGTCACCTCGGGGAACACCTGCGGCCCCTGCGCGCGCAGCTCCGGGTAGACGTCGGTGGGGCGACGCAGCCGGTCGGCGAAGATCGGCTCCGGCGCGTCGACGTGGCCCACGTACTCCACGCACGTGACGTCGGTGATCCTCATGCGGTCCCCTCCGGGTCGGCAGTGCGGTCGGTCGTGCGGTCGGTCGTGCGGTCGGTCGTGCGGGCGGTCGTGTCCTCTGCCACCAGGTCGTGGGCCCCACCGCGGGCGGGCGCGCGGCGCGCCGTGAGCGCGGCGGCCGCGCCCACGAGCGCCACGGCGACCGCCCCGGCCACCAGCGCCCCCGCGCCGCCCCAGGCGGTGCCGCCCACGAAGCCCAGCATCGCCGAGCCCGCGCCGGTGCCGGCGTCGAAAGCCGCGTTCCAGACGGCGCTCGCGGCGGGCGCGTCGCGGTCGGGGACGGCGCGGTAGCTCAGGTCGAGCGTCACCGTCTGGAGGCCGCCGTAAGCGACGCCGAACAGCGCGGCCCCGGCGACGAGCACCCCCGCCGTCCCGGCGAGGCCCGCGGCCACGACGGCCAGGCCCGCGACCCCGCACGCCACGAGCACGGGCAGCACCACGCGGGGTCCGGCCCGGTCGAGCACCGGACCCACCTTCCACCGCGTCACCATGCCCACGGCCCCGAACGCGAGCAGGGCCGCGGCCGCGACGGACCCGTCGGGGCGCTGCAGCGGCAGGAGCGTGACGAGCCCGCCGCCGGCGGCCGTGGTCACCAGCAGGAGACCGGCGGGCAGCGCGAGCGTCGACAGGACGCGCGTGATCGCGGTCGAGCCGGTCGTCCCCACGATCTCGGCAGGCACCCCGGGCACCAAGACCAGCGCGACCACCGGCAGCGCTCCGAGCACCGCGACGGCGGCGAACGAGCCGCCGAGGGTGAGCGCGGCGCCGCCGGAGATCCCGACCATCATCGGCACGGCCGCGGACAGGCCGAAGAGCCCGATCGCCTCACCGCGGCGTTCGGGCGGCGCGGCGCGCGGGATCGCGAGCGCCGCGACCACCGTGACGACGGCGAAGCCGACGCCCCGCACCGCGGAGAGCGCGTAGAAGGCCCAGAGGTCGTGCGCGAGCAGGTACAGCGGCGTCGGGAGGCCGAGCAGCAACGAGCCCGCCACGAGCAGCGTCCGCACGCTCCACCGGCGCAGGAGGCCCGCGGTCAGGAGCTGGGTGACCACGGTGGCGGCGAGCATCACGCCCGTGATGGTCCCGACGACCCCCTCGGGGTGCCCGAGCTGCCGGGCCCAGGCGGGCAGCGCCGCCAGGGTCACCGAGAAGCTGGTGAGACCGGCGAAGCTCAGGACGAACACGGCCCGGATCTGGCGAACCCGCCACAGGGAGCCGGCGCGGGGCGCGGCGGCGACGCTCATCGGACCGCCTCCGGGGTCAGCCCGGTCACGAGGCCCGCGAGGGGCCCGTGGCGCTCGACGAGCGTCCGGGACACGAGCCGGCCTGCGCGCCACACCCTCCGGTCGGCGGGGGCGAGCGCGAGGGCGTCCTCCAGGGAGCCCGCCCGCACGGCCACGAGGTCCGCCCGCGCCCCGGGCACGGGGCCGGCCGGCGGCAGGCCGAGGACGTCCCGGGCGTCCGGGCCGACCAGGTCCCAGGCGACCCGCGGCGGCTGGTGCCCGGCGGTCACCGCGAGCGAGGCCGTCTCCAGCGGGTCCAGCCTCCCGGCGGGGTTGAACGGGTCGCGGACGTTGTCGCCCCCGGCGGCGACCCGCACTCCGGCGTCCCGCAGCGCGTCGAGCGCCGTGAGGCCACGGGTCCGGGGCACGGCCCCGCGGCCCTGGAGGTACAGGTTGGTGGCCGGCAGGGCGACCACGCGCACGCCTGCCGCCGCCACCTCGGCCGCCACCTCGGCCGCGAGCCCGGCATCCTGCTGGCCGAGCGACACGCAGTGGCTCGCCGTGACCGGCACGCCCGCCCCGGCGGCGAGGCGCGCGAGGTGGCGCAGCGTGAGCACGGCCGGGTCGGTGGTCTCGTCGACGTGCAGGTCCACCGGGACGCCGCGCTCGACGGCGACGCCGACGCACTCCTCCATCGCGGCCACCGGGTCCTGCTCGATCGACGGGTTGCCGCCCACGACGTCGGCCCCGGCGTCGAGAGCGTCGACCAGGCGCGTCCGGTGGGTGCGCCACGTCTCGCCCGGCCCGGGCCCGCCGACGTGCGCGACGACCTGGAGGTCGACGACGTCGGCCAGCTCGTGGCGCAGCCGCGCGAGGGCGCGCACGGCCCGCACCCCGAGCAGCCTCCCGCAGCCGACGTGGGTGCGCACGGCCGTCGCGCCGTGCGCCACCAGGAGCCCCAGGGCCCGGGCGGCGCGACGGTGCACGTCCTCCTCGTCCATGTCCGCCAGCACCGCGCCGTAGCGCTCCATGGCGCCGCGCAGGGTGCCGTCCGCGCCGGTGACACGGTCCGCGGTGAACGCCTTGTCGAGGTGGGTGTGCGGTTCGACGAACGCCCCGCACAGCAGGTAGCCGGTCAGGTCGGTCTCCGGCAGGCCGGCGTCACCGGGTCGGGGCGGGCCGCCCGCCGGCTCGACGGCGGCCACCACGGCGCCGTCGAGCCGGACGTCCACGACCTCGCCGCCGGCCAGGCGCGCGCCGCGCAGGATCTGGGCGGACATTCAGCCCTTCACCCCGCCCCCGGCGATCTGGGTGACGTACCGCTGCAGGTACCCGAACACGAGCAGCACCGGGATCATGACGAGCACGCCCGCGGCGAGCAGCCGCCCCCAGTCGGTCGTGAACTCGCCGATGAGGGAGTTCAGGCCCACCGACAGCGTCCGCTTGGCGTCCGTGTCGATGAACGTGTTCGCGTACAAGAACTCCTCCCACACCTGGATGATCGTGAACACGGCGGCGGCCATGACGCCCGGCAGCGCCGGCGGCAGCACCACCCGCCACAGGGCCCGGAACCGGGTGCAGCCGTCGATGAGCGCGGCCTCCTCCGTCTCGACCGGCACCGCCAGGAAGTAGTTGCGCATCAGCCAGATGCAGAACGGCAGCGCGAAGGAGACGTAGACGACCACGAGGCCGGTGAGCGAGTCGAGCAGCCCCAGGGTCTTCACTGTGACGAACAGGGGCGTCGCGAGCATCACGGCGGGGAACATCTGCGCCGCCACGACGATGAGCAGCATCCCCCGGTTGCCCACGAACGTGAACCGCGCGAAGCCGTAGCCGGCGAGGATCGCGAGCAGCAGGGCGACCGTCGTGGTCGCCGCCGCCACCACGACGGAGTTGCGGAAGTAGGTCACGAAGTTCGTGTCGAGCAGGCTGGCGTAGTTGCCGAGGAACAGCGCCGACGGCAGGAGCCGCTTGTCGACGCCGTTGAGCTCCGCCGGCGTCTTGAACGACGACACGAGCATCCACAGGAACGGCAGCACCGTGCCGAGCACGAGGACCGTGGCCACGACGTGCGCGCCGACCGACGCGCGGGTGCGGGAGCGCCTCATCGCCGGTCCCCCTTGCGGCCCTCGACGACGTAGAAGTACGTGACGGCGAGGACCATCATGATCGCGAAGATGACGACCGAGATGGCCGACGCCTTGCCGAAGTCGAACTCCATGAAGGCCGTCCTGTAGGCGTAGGTGGTGAGGATCTCGGTGGCGCCGACGGGGCCGCCGCGCGTGAACATCCAGATCCCGTTGAAGTTGTTGATCGCGCCGGAGATCGTCGTGAGAGCGACGAGCGCCAGCGACGCGCGGATGCCGGGGATCGTCACGTGGAGGAACCGCTGCCACGCGCTGGCGCCGTCGACCATCGCCGCCTCGTACTGCTCGCCGGGGATCTGCTGCATGCCGGCGAGGAGGATGACCGCGGTGAACGGCGTCCACTTCCACGCGCTGATCAGCACCAGCACGGGCATGGCCCACGTGGGGTCGGCGAGCCAGATCGGCGGGTTCTCCAGCAGGCCGCTGCTGCGCAGCAGGCCGTTGATCGGGCCGGAGACGGGGTCCAGCAGGAACCGCCAGATGAGGGCCACGAGCACCGTGGGCACGACCCACGGGACGATCAGGGTGGTGCGGATCGCGCCCCGCGCGACGAGGCGCTTGTTCAGCGTGGTCGCGATGACCAGGCCGAGCCCGACCTGCACGACGAGCGCCGACGCCGCCCACAGGAGCGTGCGCGCGGTGACCGTCCAGAACGTGGCGCTCGTGAACAGGTCGGTGTAGTTCGCCAGCCCGGCGAACGTGTCCTGCCCCGGCCGCGTCAGGTTGGCGTGCAGGAAGCTCGTGCCGATGGCGTTGAACACCGGGTAGCCCACGATGAGCGCGAGCGCGACGAAGGCGGGCGCGATGTACGCGACCGGCTCGAGGCGCCGGGCGAGGCGCCGCCGGGGGCGCCGGGCCGCGGGAGCCGCGGGAGCGGTCTCGGGGCGGGTGGAGGTGATGGTTGACATGGTGGTCCCTGGCTCGTGTCCTGCGGCGGGCCGCCACGGTGGCGGCCCGCCGGTCGGTCCGGACTAGCTGGAGAGCTTCGCGTCCGCCGCCTTCGCGGCGGCGGTGAGAGCGGCGGCGGGCTCCTTCTGGCCCTGGATGACGGAGTCCCACGCGTCCGCCATGACGCCCCACTCGATGTCGCCCCAGCTCGGCAGCGCCGGGCGGGCGCGGGTGACGGCGATCTGGTCGATGAAGACCTTCCGCACCGGGTCCTCGGCGGCCCAGTCGGACTCGACGACGTCGAGGCGCGCGGGGATGTTGCCGGTGTCCTGGATGTACGGCATCTGCGCCGAGTCCGTGACCCACCTGACGAAGTCCCAGGCGACGTCGGCGTGGGCGCTGTTGGCCCCGACGCCGACCGCGGTGCCGCCGAGCACCGTCCCCTTCGCCGTCCTGCCGGGCAGCGGCGCGGCCGCCCAGTCGAGGTCCGGGTTGCCGTCCGTGATCGGCCCGGTGCCCCAGGGGCCGATCGCCATCATCGCGACCCTGCCCTGGACGAACGGCGCCACGTACTGGTCCCACGACGAGTTCGCGGCGACGAACTCCTGCGGCGCCACCTTGTCCTTGACCGCGAGGTTCGCGTAGAACTCCCAGGCCTCCATGCCCGGGCCGTCGGCGAACGTCGCCTTCGTGAGGTCGTCGCTGAGGATCTCGCCGCCGTTCTGCCACAGCCACGGCCAGAACAGGAACGACCCGAAGCCCGAGGCGCCCATCATGTAGCCGTACTGGTCACCGCCGGTGAGCTCGACGGCCGCGGAGCGCAGGTCGTCCCACGTGGTCGGGACCTCGATCCCGGCCTTCGAGAGCATGCCCTTGTTGTAGTAGAGCGCCACGTTGTTGGTCGTGTACGGCAGGCCGTACTGCTTGCCGTCGTAGCCGGCGCCTGCGAGCAGCTCGGTGCCGAAGGCGTCGGCCACCTCCTTGCTCTGGGACGTGACGTCGGCCAGCACCTGCGCCGCCGCGAGCTGCGGCACCGAGGAGACGTCCACGATCGCGACGTCGGGCCCCTCGCCGCCGCTGCTCGTGGTGGTCAGCTTGGGCACGAGGTCCTCGGTCGGGATGCCCTGGATGTTGATCGTGACGCCGTTCGCCTTGCCGAAGGCCTCGGCGGCCTGGTGCAGGGGCGAGCCGGTGTCGCCGGCCGTCGCGGCGTTGGCCCACAGCTCGAGGGTGCCGCCCCCGCCGCCGGACGAGCCGCCGGTCGGCGCCGCGCCGCCACCGGTGCCCGTGCCGCACGCGGACAGGACGAACCCCGCCGAGAGCCCGCCGGTGAGGGCGAGCATCTGACGCCGGGTGAGGGAGGGAGTACGTGCAGCCATGTCGGTTCCTTGTCTCTTCATCGAGGTCTCTGCATCGAGGCGGAACAGCTCAGGGAAGGGGGCCCACCGGGGCGGGTGGGCGGTGGCCGGACCGTGCGGCGAGCGCACGGAGGGCGGAGTCGGCGTCGGCGGCGAGCTCGGCGGCGTCGGCCGACACCAGCTCCCCGTCGCGCAGGAGGGTGCGGCCCGCCGCGACCACGTCGCGCACGTGGGCGGGGCCCGCACGGTGGACGAGGGCCCACCGCGGGTCGACCAGCGGCTGCCACGCCGGCCCGCCGGTGTCGAGCCGGACGACGTCGCCTGCGTCGGCGGGCAGCCCGAGGACGGCCGACGCGGTCGTCGTCGCCATCGCGTACGCGGCCTCGGAGGAGAGGGCGGCGGGGTCGCCGGCCGCCTGCCCCTGGGTGTAGACGGCCTGCCGCATCTCGTGGAACAGGCTCTCCATCCCGTCCACGCCGAGCGTGACGGGCACCCCGGCCTCCAGGAGGTCGAGGACGCGGGCGACGCCCTTCGCGAACCGCAGGTGGTTCGTCGGGCAGTACACGAGTGCGGCCCCGCGCCGGGCCAGCAGGTCGATCTCGTCGTCGATGAGCTCGACGCCGTGCACCAGGACGGTCCCGGGCCGCAGGAAGCCCGCCCGGTCGAGCAGGCCGATCGGGCGCACCCCGTGCTCCGCGAGGCACGCGTCCACCTCGGCAGCGTTCTCGGAGACGTGGGTGTACAGGCGCAGCCCGAGCCGGTCCGCGGCGGCCGCCGCCTCGGCGTAGTCCGCCGGCACGTTCTGCCGCACGGACACCGGCGCCAGGAAGAGCCGGTCGCGCGGGAGCAGGACGTCCGCGGCCCGCTCGGCGAGGGCGACGACGTCCGCGACGGACGTCGCGAGGCCGGGCGCCCCGCGGGTCATGATGCCGAGCGCGACATAGCCCCGGACCCCGACGGCGGCGTGCCCCGCGACCACGGCGTCCAGCAGCCCCGGGCGGTGCAGCGGGTAGACGTGGTCCACCACGGTGGTGGTCCCGGCCACGACCTGGCGGGCCGCCCCGAGCGCGGTGAGGGCGCGGTACTCGGCCGGGCCCGCGACCGCCTGGCGCGCGTTGCCCGCGCTGATCGCCTGGGCGAGCGACGCGCCCTCCGACGCCGTGGAGCCGGGCACGAACGACCGCAGGTGGTCGTGCATGTTCACGAGGCCGGGCACGGTCACCGCGCCCGGCGCGGCGGGGTCGGTCACCATCGGCCCGTCCTCGTCGCCTCGAGCAGCCCGTCGCGCCCCAGGCCGGCGAGGCCGAAGGTCTCCAGGGTGCGGCCGCGGGCGCGGTAGTCGGTGCCCGTGGCCACGCCCGCGAGGTGGATCATCGCGTCGATCGTCGGCGTCGCGACGCCCACCTCCCGGCCGATCGACGCCATGAGGCACAGCGCGTAGGGCACGTCCTCGGTGATGTAGCGGCTCTCGAGCGCCGTCGGACCGGTCGCGAAGGTCGAGTCCGCGAACGCCGACGACGCGAGGGTGGCGTGCAGGTCCCCTTTCACCTCGGGGGCGAACCCCTGCTCCACCAGGTACTCCTCGTAGCCCTGGAGGTTCGCGAACCCCAGCGCGCGGCGGATCGAGACCAGCTCGGCGTCGATCGCGCCGATGAAGCGCGCCACGGCGGGGCTGGCGCCCACGCCCCACAGCAGGAACTTGCCGGGGCCGCCCTCGATCGCGCCGAGGTTCGCCAGGATCGGCGGCACGTGGTCGATGGCGTTGAAGTTGAGCAGCACGGTCTCGAGCACGCTCTCGCCCGCGGTCACCGAGGGCCAGATCGCGCAGGCGGTCTCGACGGCGGCGTTGCCGGCGGGCATCCCCGCCGCGACCGTGCCGCCCACCTTGCGGGACGCCGTGATGAGCCCGGGGGCCCGTACCCGCGCGCCGTACGGGAGGCTGTTCAGCTCCGCGACGTCCACGTCCAGCGGGCGCCCCGCGTGGCGCATCGCGGCGACCAGGGCGAGGCTGCCGCCGCCCTCCCCCGCGAAGATCACCTGCGTCCCCGGGCGGAGGTGCTCGGCCAGGAGGGTCGCGAAGGTGTCGTGCCCGAACGCGGGCACCGACACGACGACGACGTCGGCCGCGGCGGCGGCCGCCGCGGGGTCCAGGCTCGCGCGGGCGGGCGTCTCCGTGACCCCGTGCCACGGGGACCGCAGCCGCACGACGCCGGTCTCGGCGATCGCGTCGATGCTGGCACGGAACCGCTCGAAGTCGGCGACGGTGACGTCGACCCCGGCCAGCGACAGCTCCGTCGCGCTGGACAGCGCGCCGGCCCCGGAGCCGAGGACGGTGACGGCGGACGGGAGCGGGCTCATGCGAAGACCTCCTGGGCGAGGGCGGACAGCTGGCGGTCGACGGCGTCGGGGTCGGCGCCGCCCACGGACACGATGACCTCGTCGACGCCCTGGTCGGCGAGCCGGCGCAGGCCGTCGGCCACCTCGGCCGCGGGCCCGGCGAGGCCGAACGCGCGGGCCATGTCCGGGGTGACCTGGCGCGCGGCCAGCGCGCGGTCGCCGCTGCGGACGGTGGCGCGCAGGGATGCGACCTCGTCGCGGTCGAGGCCGTAGACCTCGATGAGCTCGTCGGCGTAGGCGCCGCCGGCCATGGTGACGCAGCGCGGGGCAAGGGCGCGCAGCGAGGCGTCGGCGTCGTCGCCGATCTCGACGTCGAGCATGAGGCAGACGGCGGCGCTGCCGCTCTCGCGGCCGACGGCGCCGGCCGCCACCCGCTCCTGGACGAAGGCGATGTGGCTGTCCGCGATGCCGTGGGTGATGACCCCGTCGGCGCACCGGCCCGCGAGCTCGAGCATCTTCGGGCCCCGCGCCGCCAGGTACAGCGGCCCGTCCTCCGCCTGCCACCGCAGGGCCGAGCCCTCGGCGCTGAACGTCTCGCCGGTCACGTGCGCGGTGCCCGCGGTGAGCTCGCGCACGATGTCGACCGCCTCGGCCGTGAGCCGCAGCGGGCGGCGCATCGCGATGCCCATCTCGCCCGCGATCTCGTAGCCGCCGGCGCCGAGGCCCAGCACGAAGCGGCCCGGGCCGATCTCGCGCAGGGTCGCCGCGAGGCTCGCCAGCAGCGTCGGGTGCCGCAGGAACGGCGACACCACGGCGGTGCCCAGCCGGACGTGCCGCGTCGCGGTCATCATCAGGGCCAGGGCCGCCGACGCGTCGCGGTGGAAGTAGTGGTCGGCCAGCCAGACGCTGGAGAAGCCCAGGTCCTCGGCCCGACGGGCCCAGCGGGCCGCCTCGGTGATCGGCTGGTCCAGCCGCACGGTGACGCCTACGTTCACTGGTCGTTCCCTCTCGTGGTCGTGCTGGAGGTCGTGCTGGAGATCGGTGTCGGGGCCCGTCCCGGGACGGGGACCACCTCGCGGAGCAGGCCCGCCGCGCACCGCCGCCGGTAGGCGGCGGTCGCGCGCAGGTCGTCGATGGGGCTGATGTCGGTGGCCACGGCCCGCGTGGCCTCCTCGACGAGGGCCGGCGTCGGCACCGCGCCCTCGAGGAGCGCCTCGGCCCGCGCCAGCCGCACCACGGTGGGGGCGACCGCACCCGCGGCGAGCCGCACGTCCGCGAGGCGGCCGTCGACGTCGCGGCGCCACTGCCAGGCGAGGCTGAGCAGCGAGATCGCCTGGGCGCGACGACCGCCGATCTTGCGGAAGCCGCCCTCCAGGGCGCCAACCCCGGGTCGCGGGTCGGGCACGGTGACGGACGCGACCCACTCGCCGGGCGCGAGGTCCACGCGGCGCGGCCCGAGCAGGAACGCGGCGAGGGGCACCGCCCGGCCGGAGCCGTCGGGCGTCACGACCTCCACGACCGCGTCCGCCGCCAACAGTGCCGGCACGGTGTCCGCGGCGGGCGACCCGGTGACGAGGTTGCCGCCGATCGTCGCGCGGTGGCGGATCGTGGTCGACGCGAACTCGCGGATCGCCGCGGCCAGGGGCGGCACGTCGTCGCCCAGCGCCGCGGACACGTCGCTCAGCGGGCGCAGCGCGGACACGCGCAGCGCGCCACCGTCGGTCGTTCGAGCCGCCGCAGGAGCGGCGCCCGCGAGCGCCGTGAGGTCCACCAGCACGGGCACGTCGAGACCGGCGCGGCGCTGCACGAGGAGGTCCGTGCCGCCGGCGACCGGTCGCGCGGGCCTCTCGCTCGTGAGCAGCGCGGACACGGCGGCGACGCTCGCCGGGCGCAGCAGGCGCGGGGGTGCGGTGATCATGCGTCGCCCTCCGTCCCCGCGCCGGCTCCGCGGCGGGCGCAGGCGGCGTCGTGCACGGCGTCGACGAAGCGCTGGTAGCCCGTGCAGCGGCACAGGTTGCCGTCCAGCGCCCGCCGCACGGCGGCGTCGTCCGGGTCGGGGTCGCGGTCCAGCAGCGCGGCGCACGAGTTGAGCACCCCGGGGATGCAGTAGCCGCACTGCACGGCCTGCCGCTCCACGAACGCCGCCTGCAGCGCGCCGTGCCCCGCCGCGGCCAGACCCTCCACGGTGCGGACGTCGGCGTCGAGCACCTGCCCCACCAGGACGAGGCACGACGTCGTCGCGCGCCCGTCCACCGTGACGGTGCAGCTGCCGCACTCCCCCATGCCGCAGCCCTCCTTGGCGCCGGTGAGCCCGGCGACGTCGCGCAGGTAGTCGAGCAGGCGCAGGCCGTGGAGCTCCTCGGGGACGGCGCCCGTCTCCGTGCCGTTCAGTCGCACGACGCCTCCCGCTGTCCGCGGTCGTCCTGGCCCTGGTCCCCGTCGCCGGTGCCGGGCTCGTCGAGCAGGTCGAGGAGCCGCTCGGGCGTGACGGGCAGCCGACGTGGCAGGACGCCGACGGCGTCGAGCACGGCGGCGGTGATTGCGGGCGGGGTCGGCACGACGACGACCTCGGACATCCCCTTGGCGCCGAACGGCCCGGAGGCCTCGCTGCCCGGGACGAAGAGCGTCGTCATGGCCGGCGTGTCCGCGATGGTCGGCGCGAGGTAGTTCTCCAGGCTCGTGGTCCGGGGCACGCCGCCCACCACCTGGTGGTCCTCCATGACGGCGAGCCCGAGACCCTGGAGGATGCCGCCCTCCGCCTGTCCGACCGTGGCCGCCGGGTTGATGGGCGTGCCGCAGTCGAGCACGCACAGCAGCTCGGGCACGCGCAGCTCCCCCGTGTGCACGTTGACCTCCACCCGCACCACCTGGGTGCAGGTGCCGTACACGCGGTGGGGCGCGAAGGTGGCGAGCTGCTCGGGCGGCACCAGGCCGATGTCCTCGGTGTCCGGGAGGCGGAACTCCGCGACCATCTCGGCCTCGCCCAGGTCGACCAGCTTGGTCCCCGCCCCGGGGGCGTCGGTCGCGAGCGGCAGCGAGAGGCGCTCGCACCGGCCGAGCAGCTCGGCGCACACGGCCCGCACGGCGTTCCCGCCGGCGTAGGTGGAGCGGCTCGCCGCGGTCGGCCCGGACTCGGGCACCTCGCCCGTGTCCCCGACGCGCACCTCGACCTGCTCGATCGGCAGCCCGAGCGCGTCGGCGGCGACCTGCTCGTAGGTGGTCTGGATGGACTGCCCGGTGTGGTTCGGCCCGGCCCAGATCGTCACGTGCCCGTCGGTGTCGATCCGCAGGCGCGCCCGGGCCGTGTCGCCCGTGCCGCTGCCCATCCCCACGCCCTTCATCGCGGTCGCGACGCCCGTGCCACGGCGCCAGGGCCCGGTCGCGCCCGCACGCCAGTGCTCGCGGTCAGCCCACAGGGGATGCGCGGCGGCAGTGCGGAGCGTCTCGCGCACGGCGAGGCTCCGGGTCGTGGCGTGCCGGTACAGGCTGTGCCGGTCGCCGCCGTCGAGCGCGTTGCGCAGCCGGATCTCGATCGGGTCGATCCCGAGCCGGTGCGCGGCCTCGGTCATGGCGTTCTCGACGGCGAACGCGACCTGCGGCACCCCGTACCCGCGGAACGCGCCCGCGTTCGCGTTGTTCGTGTAGTAGACGGTGCCGTTGAACGACGCCAAGTCGAACCGGTAGGGGCCGGTCGACATCTCGGCGGACGTCTTCATGACGTTGGGGCCCGAGGTGATCACCGGCCCGGTGTCGGCCACGGCCCGTACGGCGGACCCGAGGATCCGGCCGTCGCGGTCGAAGCCGATCTCGATGTCCGTGACGAAGGGGTGCCGCTTCGCGCCCGCGGCCATCACGTCCTCGCGCGTCATGTGCAGGTGGACCGGCCGCCCGGTGGCCCGGGCGAGCAGCGCCAGGTACACGGGCATCGGGTCGTCGTTGCGGGACCCGAAGGCGCCGCCCACCGGGCCCGCGACCATCCGCACGGCGGCGGGGTCGACGCCGAGGGCGCGCGCCACCTTGCGCTGGTGCAGACCGGGGTTCTGGGAGCCGCACCAGATCGTCACGCCGTCCTCGTCGGCCTCCGCGACGCCGCCCGGAGTCTCGATCGCGACGTGCTCCTGCGCGGGGGTGCGCACCTGGCGGCGCAGCACCAGGTGCGCGGCGTCCAGGGCCGGCGCCACGTCGCCGGAGGCGAACGCGATGCGGCCGGAGACGTTGCCGCCCGCGTGCAGCGCGGGCGCGCCCTCGGCGGCCGCGGCCTCCGGGCCGTCGACCACGGGCAGCGGGGTGAGCTCTACGCGCACGAGCGCGGCGGCCCGCTCCGCCGTGCGCGCGTCGCGCGCCGCGACGAGGGCGATCGCCTCGCCCACCTGCCGGACGACGCCGTCGGCCAGCACGGGTCCGTCGACGTCTCGGGGGCCCAGCGCGTTCACCGGCACGTCCGCCGCGGTCAGGACGACCTCCACCCCCGGCAGGGCGAGGGCGTCCGCGGTGTCGAGCGCGTCGATGCGGGCGTGCGGGACGGCGGAGCGCAGCACGTGCCCGTACAGCATCCCGGGCGCGCGGCGGTCGGTGACGTACACGAGGTCGCCGGTGACGATGTCGCCGCCCTCGACCGCGGGACGCGACCGCCCCACCCAGGCCGTGGGCGCGCTCATCGTCCCTCCCCCCACGTCCAGGCGAGGGCGACGGCCGCCGTCCACGACTGGTTCTGGCTGCCGAGCGCCTGCCCGGTGAGGCTGTCGTAGTACTCGGCGAAGGTGTGGTCGCCGAGCTGCTCCCGCCCGGCGCGGCCGATCGACTCCGCGGCCTCGACGCGCCCGTGGTGGCGCAGGGACCAGGACAGGAGCCACACGAGCACCGGCCACTGCGGGCCCCGCCAGTAGGTGCGGCCGGCGAACGCCACGCTGTCGGGCGTCACGGTCGGCGGCACGGGGTGCGCGAGGGCGGGGTGCCCGCACCACGACGGCCCGAGGAGCTGCTCCACCAGGGAGTCGTACGCGTCAGCGGCGGCGCCGCAGACCAGCGGGGCGAAGCCACCCACCGTCGCGGAGTCGAGCCACTCGCCCGCGAGCATGTCGTAGTCGCGTGACCGCCCGGTGACCGGGTCGGCCGTGCGGCCCACCGCGTCGCGCGCGCGCGCCGCCATCGCCCGCAGCTCCCCCGCCTCGGCGGCGCGGCCGATCTGGTCGCCGAGCTCGGCGAGGAGGCCGGCCGACATCGCGTGGGTCGCGGTGAAGAACACGTCCCCGACGCGGAAGTCCACGGTGCCCCGGGCGGTGGCGTCGTCGTACCCGACGGACACGAGCTGCTCGACCAGCCACAGGTACCGGTCGTAGTCGGCGTCCGCCGGGCGCTCGTCCGCGCCCGCGACGTGCCGGACGTCCTCGCGCTGGTACGGCGCCATCGCCCCGACCCGGATGCGCGCGCAGGGCGCGTCCCAGCGGGGCGAGTTGTCCATCCCCGACTCCCACGGGTGGTGGATCTCCACGAGCCCGGTGGGATGGGTGCTGCGGGTGGTCTCCAGCCACCGGTGCCAGGCGAGCCAGCCGTCGAACGTCTCGGCGAGGAAGTCGCGGAAGAGCTCGGCGTCCGCGCCGCCGTTGCGGCGGGCCTGCTCCCCGATCACGAAGAGCGCCAGACTGTGTATGGCTGGTTGACATATTCCCGAGGTCGGCACGTCCGGCGCCTGGGCCAGCCCCTCCGTGCGCCACCGGTCGGGGCCGGGGAAGTACCCCGGCTCCGCGGAGAACACGATGTGCGGGATCATGCCCGTCGCCCACTGCCCGCGCAGCAGGTGACGCATCTCCTCGAGCGCCCGCGGCACCGAGATCGTCGCCCAGCCGATGGCCACGAACGCGGCGTCCCAGGACCACTGGTGCGGGTACAGCGCGGGGGCCGCGACGGTGCGGCGGCCACGGTCGTTGGCGCGCAGCACCTCGGCGGCCGCCTGCGGCAGCGAGATCGCGACTTCGGTCATCTTCGTCCTTAGGTCCCGTCGCCCGTCGTTGGGCTTTTGCGTCCAATGGCTGAACGTAACGGCTAGTGCGACGCCCGTCAACGTGTCAAGATGAGCCCGGACGAACCAGCCGCGGACTGCTGCGCCCGGTGGCGTGAAACGTCACCCGCAGCGCCGAGTCGAGGAGGACGACCTGTGGTGACCGAGACGGCCCGGACCCGCGACGCGCGCGACGACGGCGGCGGGCCCCCCGTCGCGGTGCCGCTCCCGCCCGTGCGCACCACGCTCCCCGCGGTGCTCCCCGCGGCCTCCTACGGCGCGCTGGTGAGCTTCATCCGCTCGCGGCCCGGGATGACGCGCCAGCAGCTCCTGGCCGCGACGGGCATGTCCCGCACCACCCTGTTCGAGCGCCTCGAGGCCCTGTTCCAGCACGGGTACGTGTACCAGGACGGCTCCGCGCCACCGGGGACGGGCGGCCGCGGGCCGGGCCGGCGCTCGGAGCTGCTGCGCTGGGACACCCGCGGCCGGGTGGTGCTCGTGCTCGACCTCGGCCAGACCCACGCACGCCTCTGCGTCACGGGCGTCGACGGTCGCATCCTGCGCATGCGCGACGTCGCGGTCGACATCGACACCGAGGCACCCGCCTACCTCGCCGAGATGTCCGAGATCTCGCAGCGGCTCGTGGACGCCGGCCAGGACGAGACCCTCATCGGCGTCGCCCTCGGCATCCCCGGGCCGGTCGACCCGGCCACCGGCGTCCTCGGCACGTCGACGACGATGCCGCGCTGGGAGGCCTACCCGGTCCTCGAGGCCGTCCGCGACCGCTGGCAGGTTCCGACCGTCATCGAGAACGACGCCCGCGCCTTCGCCCTCGGCGAGTCCAGCGTGATCGGCGCGGACCGCACGGTGCTCGCCGTGAAGTACGCGACGGGGATCGGCGCCGGCATCGTCGACGCCGGGCACGTGCTGGAGGGAGCCGACGGCGCCGCGGGCGACATCGGGCACGTGCGCATCACCGACGACGGGCCGGTGTGCACGTGCGGGCGGCGTGGCTGCCTGGCCGCCTGGGCGTCGGGACACGCCCTGATCCGCCGGCTCGCGGACACGGGCGTGCGGCACCTGCAAGACATCGTCGACCGCGTCGCGGCGGGCGACCCCGCGGTCTGCGACGCCGTCGACGACGCCACTGCGCGCCTCTCGCGCGTGCTCGCCACCGTCGTGGCGGTCGCCAACCCCGACGACTTGGTGCTGGGCGGCGCCCTGGGCCGGATCCCCCGCGTCGTGTCGCGGATCGACGCCGCGATCCGCGAGGACGTCACCGAGCGCGCCCGGCACCACCTGAGCGTCGGCGCCGCCCACCTCGGAGCGGACGGCGCCGTCGTCGGGCTGACGCGCAAGGTCGTCGACCTCGTCTACGACCCGGCCGCCATCGACGCCGCGATCCTCGCGTGAGCCCCGCGTGAAACCGGCGCCCGTCGCGTGGGTGGGTCGCGGCTCCCCCGCGTTCGGGGAGGCGGTCGCCGCGCTGTCCGCCTCGGCGTGGCAGCCCGACCGGTCGCCCGCGGCAGTGGCGCGGCCGCGCGACGCCGCCGGGGTGCGCGCCGCCCTGGCGCGCGCCCGGGAGGAGGGCCGGCGCGTCGCCGTGCGCAGCGGCGGGCACTCCCTCAGCGCCACGCACCTGCTCGACGGCGCCGTGACCGTCGACCTCGGCGCCCTGCACCACGTCGCGGTCGACCCGGAGACGGCGACCGCGTGGGTCGGCCCGGGCGCCACGGTGGAGCGGGCTGCCCGCGCCCTCGGGGCCGCGGGGTTCTCCTTCCCGCTGGGACACGCGCCCACCGTCGGCCTCGGCGGCTACCTCCTCGCCGGCGGGAACGGCTGGAACACGCCGGTGTGGGGCCATGCGTGCGAGCGCGTGCTGGCCGCCGACGTCGTCCTGCCCGACGCGACCGCGCTGCGCGTCGACGCCGGCTCGCACCCGGACCTGTTCCGCGCGCTGCGCGGGGCCGGGCCGGCGTTCCCCGGGATCGTCACCGCCTTCCGCCTGGCCCTCGTGCCGGGTGACGCCCCGTCGACGCGGGTCACGGTCGTCGTCGACGCGCGCGACCCCGCCGCGCTCGGCGCCGCCCTCGACGACGTCGTCGCAGCGTCGCCCCCGCATCTCGAGCTCACGGTGTTCTGGCGTCCGGCGCGCGGGGCCGGCGACCCGCCGCACGCCGTCGTCTCGGCGACCGCGTTCGGGCTCGACGACGCCGACGCGCCGGACCTGCTGCGCGCCGTCCCCTCCGGCATGCCTGCGGACGTCGCCGTCGCCGGTTCGCTCGCGGCGCTGCTCGGGCCGATCCCCCGGCACCCGGGCGAGGCGATGTTCTCCGACCACGCCTGGACCCGGGCCGGGTTCGCCGAGGTGCTGCCGCTGCTCCCCCGCCGCGACCCCGACCTGTCGCCGTGCTCCAGCGTGCTGGTGACGCCCGCGGCCCGTCGTGCCGACGGCACGGCCCCCGACGCTGCGCTCTACGCTCCCGGCGGCACGCTGAGCGTGTCGGCGTACGCACACTGGGACCCCGCGCACCAGCGCCCGGGGAGCCCCGTGGCCTGGGCCCGGGGCACGATCGCGGCCCTCGACGACGTCCGGACCGGCCGGTACGTCGGCGAGGCCGACCTCACCGGAGGCACGAGCGCCCTCGCCGACTGCTTCCCGCCCGCAGCGCTCGACGACCTGCGCGCGACAGCGGCCCGGTACGACCCCGAGAGCGCCCTGGCCTCACCGCTGCACACCACCGATTCCTTCGCGTTCCCCGGTACGTCTCACCAGGTATGACGACCGCACCGCGCCCGCCCGCACGCACGACGCCGCTGCCTTCGGCTGCCACGACCGACCCGAACCGCTGGTGGTGGGAGGAGGGCGCCCGCGCCGGGGGTCCGACGACCTGGGGTGACCTCGCCACCGAGGCCCCGGGCGTCGAGGAGGAACCGTCGGCGGCGCCCCCGGGGCGGTGGCTGCGGTCGCCGGTCCACGGTTCCGGGGCGGTCCTGGCGATCCACGGGGGCGGGTTCGTCAGCGGGTACGTCGCGACGCACCGGCGCTTGTTCGGCCACCTGGCGCTCGCGACCCGCGTGCCCGTCTTCGCGCTCGAGTACGGCCTCGTGCCGGACCACGTCTACCCGAGCCAGGTCGAGGAGGCGGTGGAGGCGTTCCGGTGGCTGCGGCGTCGCCACCGCACCGTGGCCGTCGTGGGCGATTCGTGCGGTGCCACGCTGGCCCTGACCCTCGCAGTGCGGCTGCGCGACGCGGGCGCCCCGGGCCCGGCCGCCCTGCTGCTGATGTCGCCGTGGGCGGACCTGGAGGCCCACGGCGCGTCGTACGACTCGGGCCGCGACCCGTTCTTCACCCGGGAGCTGGTGCGCTCGCTCGCGGCCGGCTACCTCGCGGGCACCGACCCCTGGGACCCGCGTGCCGCGCCGCTGCACGCGCGGCTCGACGGCCTGCCGTCCACGCTGGTGCAGGTCGGCGGGGACGAAGCCCTGCTCGACGACGCCCGTGCCCTCGTCACCCGGCTGCGCGCGGCGGGTGTCGCCGTGCGGCTGGAGGAGACGGCGGGCGCCCTCCATACGTTCCAGCAGGCCGTGGGCCGGTCGCCCGCGGCCGACCGGGCCGTGCGCGGCGGGGCGGCCTGGCTGCGGTCGACCCTGGCGGCCACGGCGACAATGGCACCATGACCCGCTTCGAGGACGAGGTGGCACCCCTGCGCGGCGAGCTGTTGGCGCACTGCTCCCGCATGCTCGGCTCGCGCCAGGACGGCGAGGACGCCCTGCAGGAGGCGCTGCTGCACGCCTGGCGCGGCTGGGAGGGCTTCGAGGGGCGCTCGTCCGTACGCACGTGGCTGTACACGGTCGCGACGCGCGCCTGCATCGACGCCGCGCGTACGCGGCGTCACACACCCGTGCCCGTCGACGCCGACGCCGGGTCCCCCGCCGAGGCCCTCGGCGGACACCCTGTGCAGCCCTTCCCGGACGACCGCGCCGACGTGCGCCTCGCCCTCGTCGCGGGTCTGCGCCTGCTGCCGCCCACGCAGCGCGCCGCGCTGCTGCTGCGTGAGGTGCTCGGCTTCCGCGCGGCCGAGGTGGCGCGGATGCTCGGCACGTCGGTCCCCGCGGTGAAAAGCAGCCTGCAGCGCGCCCGGGCCCGGCTCGGCAGCGCCGCCCTGGTCCCCTACGACGTCGTCGAGCCGCGCGGCGCCGTGGCCGCGCACCAGCTCGGGGTCTACCTGCGCGCGTTCGAGACAGGCGACGTCACGGAGCTCGTCGCCACGCTGCGCACCGACGCGACCCTCGAGCTCCGGCCGGTGGGCGCCCGGTTCGAGGGGAAGGCCAGGTGCGCTGCCGTCCTCCACGCCGCGGCGCGCGAGCCCGGCGGATGGCGGATGGGCCGCGCCGTCGCGAACGGTCAGCCCGCGGCCGTGGTGCACCGCCGCGGCAAGCCGTACGGGGTCGCCGTGCTCGACGCGCGCCGCGACGGCATCGCGGGCATCACGGTGTTCGCGGACCCCGACCTCGTCGACGCCTTCGCTGCGGCGGGCCCGGCCGGCTCCGCTCCGGCCCGCCCCCCCCCGCTCCGCCTGTGACGGCCGGAGCGAGTGGCGGTCAGGCCTCCGTCGGCCCGAGGTCGGGGCCCGCCACGAACCGCGCGCGCGGGGCGGCCGCCCCGTGCAGCTCGAGCAGCACCAGCTCGTTGCCCTCGGCGCGGACCAGCGGGCCGGGCACGTAGAGCGTGCCGGTGGGGCCCTGGCTGGAGTACCGACCGAGCAGCTCGCCGTTCACCCACGCGAGGCCGCGGGTCCAGCCGTCCAGGCGCAGGAAGTGGTCGGCGCCCGCGACGGAGGCGAACGTGCCGCGGTGGAACGACGGCCCGCCGACCGGTGCCGTGTGGGCGCCGCCGGTCCCCCACACGGCGTCGGGCAGGCGCGCCGGGGCGTCCTCGAGCCGCAGCGGGACGGCCTCCCAGTCGGTGAGCTCACGGGTGGCGGTGCGGACCGTCCCGACGAGCCCCTTGGGCTCGCCGATGCGGGCGCCGTAGTTCACGCGGCCGCGGTCCTCGACCAGCAGGGTCAGCGTGCCCGCCCGCCGGGGCAGGGGCAGCGTCCGGACGTGGGTGCTCCGGTCGAGCACACCCACCGGGTCGCCGTCGAGCGCCACGACGGCGCGGTCGCGCACCTCGTCGGCCACGAGCACCACGTCGTCGGCGTCGACCCGCGTGCCGTACAGCACGAAGCCGGACCACTGGCGCAGGTCGTCCATCGTCGGGGGCTGCGGGGCCGACGTCCGCCACCTCCGCCCGGCCACCAGGTCCAGGACGCCGTCGAGCGCCACGCGCCGGTCGAGGACGACGTCGAGCTCGGGCGCGGGAGCCGGCTCGGCCGGCACCTCGTCGGGCACCGGCGCGTGCTTGGCGATGACGGCCCGCAGCGCCTGGAACTTGGCCGTCGGGGCGCCGTGCTCGGACAGCGGGGCGTCGTAGTCGTACGAGGTGGTGATGGGCAGGTAGGTGCCCTTGTCGTTCGCCCCGTTGGTCAGGCCGAGGTTCGTGCCGCCGTGGAACATGTAGAGGTTGACCGACGCGCCGGCGCCGAGCAGCTCGTCGAGGTCGGCCGCCGTGGCCTCCGGGGTGGTGACGTGGTGCTCCAGCCCCCAGGAGTCGAACCAGCCGTCCCAGAACTCCATGCACATCAGCGGCCCGGTCGGCTGGTGGCGGCGCAGCACGGCGAGCCGCTCCAGGGAGCGGGACCCGAAGTTCGCCGTCCTGTGCATCTCGGGCAGGCCGCCGAGGGACAGGTGCTCGTCGTCGGCCTGGTCGCACGTGAACAGCGGCACGTCGATGCCCTGGGCGCGCGTGAGGTCGACCAGCGCGCGCAGGTACCGCTCGCGCTCGTCGGCGGGGACGCCCGGGTACGCGCCGTACTCGTTCTCGACCTGGACCATGAGCACCGGTCCGCCGCGGGTCACCTGGCGCTCGGCCACGACGGGCAGCAGGTGCGCGAAGTAGGTGCCGATCGCGTCGAGGAACGCCGGGTCGTGCCGGCGCACCGCGGCGCGTCCGTCGGCGAACAGCCACGCCGGCAGCCCGCCGCCGTCCCACTCCGCGCAGATGTACGGGCCGGGGCGCACGATCGCGTGCAGGCCCTCGGCGGCGACGAGGTCGAGGAACCGGCCGAGGTCGCGCCGCCCGGTGAGGTCGAAGACGTCCGGCTCGGGGGCGTGGAAGTTCCACGGCACGTACGTCTCGATCGTGGTGAGCCCCATCAGCCGCGCCTTGCGGATCCGGTCGGCCCACTGGTCGGGGTGCACGCGGAAGTAGTGCAGCGCTCCGCTGATCACCTGGACGGGGCGGCCGTCGAGCAGGAAGTCCCGCTCGCCGATCTCGAACGTGGGCATGGGGTGTCGGGCCTTTCGGTCGCGATGTGGTGCGGGGAGTCGTGGGCGCGGGACGGCGCGCGACGGGCGGCTGGGCGGTACGCCCCGCCGCCGCGTCACGCGGCCGCGCTCACTTGTTGACGGTGAAGCCCTGGCCGTTGCCGTACGTGACGGACTGCTCCTGCCACGCACCGAGGCCGTCGGTCAGCGTGGTGCCGGACACGTACGCCTGGCCCACCGTGTCGTTGAAGATCGAGTTCGCGTAGACCTGGAACGGCAGGTACTGCCAGCCTTCCACGACGTTCGCGGCGGAGTCGGCGAGCACCTCGTTGATCTTCTGGTCCCCGAAGTACTCCGACTCCGTGCCGCGGAAGTCGTCCGACTCGAGGTCGGCCGTCGTCGCGGGGAACGCGCCGCCGTCGATGCGCGTCTGCACGCCGTCCCCGTGCGTGGCGAAGTCGACGAACGCGTAGGCGAGCTCGGCGTTCGTGCTCGCGGCGGGCACGGTCAGCGACGAGCCGCCGTTCTCGGCCGAGGCGTGCTGCCCGGCCTCCCACTGCGGCATCTCGGCGACGCGCCACTTGCCCTTGCCCTGCGGGACGCCGGACTCGAGGTTGGCCGGCATCCAGGCGCCGATGGTCAGCGACGCGATGGTGCCGTTGCCGAGGCCCTGGTACCACTCGTCGCTCCACGAGCCCACGGGCGCGAGGAGGTCCTCGTCGACGAGCTGCTGCCAGACGTCGGTGAACGCCTTCGTGCCCTGGTCTCCGGCGAAGTCGATCGTCACGTCCGTGCCGTCCACCTGGTAGGGGTGGCCGCCGGCCTGCCAGATCATGCTGGTGGTGAACCCGGCGTCGCCGATGTCGTTGGCGATGTACGCCTTCGGGTCCTTCTCGTGGATGGTCCGCGCGGCCTCGAGGTACTCCTGCCACGTCGTGGGCACGTCGACGCCGTACTTGTCGAAGACGTCCTTGTTGTAGAAGAGGGCCATCGGGCCGGAGTCCATCGGCAGGCCGTACACGCCGTCGCCGCTGTGCACCGCGTTCCACGGGCCGGTGCTGAACGTGCCGTCCAGGTCGGCGGCACCGAGCGGGCCCAGGTCGGTCAGGGCCTCGGAGATGGCGAACTGCGGCACCGCGTAGTACTCGATCTGCGCGACGTCGGGGACGCCGTCGCCGGCGGCGATCGCGTTCTGCAGCGCGGTGTACTCGTCGTTGGCCGTGCCGACGTTCTCCAGGTTCACCGTGACGTTCGGGTACGTCGACTCGAAGTCCTTCACGACGCCCTCGAGCGTGGGCTCCCACGCCCAGACGGTGATCTCGCCGCCCTTGTCGAGGACGGAGGCGGTGTCGACGGGCGCGGCGTCGCCGCCGCCGGAGCCACTGTCGTCGGCGGAGCCGCAGGCGGCCAGGCCGAGCGCCAGCACGCCGGCGAGGGCGGTGCCGCGCACCAGGTGGCGGGGTCGTGCGTTCATGGGTGTCCTCACTTCATCGTCAGACGGGGTGGAGCGTGTCGGGGACTGCGGGTGGGAGTGCAGGTTCGGGAGTGCGGGGTCGCTCCCGGTCACTCCTTGACGGACCCGGCCGCGAGGCCGGACTGCCAGTAGCGCTGCAGCAGCAGGAAGGCGGCCACGAGCGGCAGGATGGTGAGCAGGGCTCCGGTGATCACGAGGTTGAAGATCGCCTCGCCGCCGGCGGTGGCGGCCTGCGCGTTCCACGCGTTGAGGCCGAGCGTCAGCGGGTACCAGGACGAGTCGCGCAGCATGATCAGCGGCAGGAAGTAGTTGTTCCACGTCGCGACCATCGTGAAGAGCAGCACGGTGACGATGCCGGGGCCGAGCAGCGGCAGGCTCACCCGGAAGAAGGTGCGGAACTCCCCCGCGCCGTCGATCCGCGCGGCCTCGAGGAGCTCGCCGGGCACCGCCTCGGACGCGAACGTCCACATGAGGTAGAGCCCGAACGGCGAGATGAGCGACGGGATGATCACCGCCCACGGCGTGTTGGTCAGGCCCATCTGGCTGAACATGAGGAACGTCGGGACGGCGAGCGCCGTGCCGGGCACGGCGACGGCGCCGATGACGAGCGCGAACACGCCGCGCCTGCCGGGGAAGTCGAACTTCGCCAGGGCGTAGCCGCCGAGCACGGCGAGGAACGTCGCCCCGCCGGCGCCCACCACGACGTACAGCACGGTGTTGGCGAACCACCGCACGAAGACGCCGCCGTCGTAGGTCAGCGTGGCGGTGATGTTGTCCCACAGGGAGAACGAGTCGCCGAACCAGAGGCCGAACGAGGAGAACAGGTCGGCCTGCGTCTTGGTGGTGTTGATGAGCAGCCACGCGAGCGGCACCAGCGAGTAGACGAGCACCACCGTGGTGAGCACGGTGAGCAGGGTGCTGCGGCGGGGCTGGGCCACGGAGTGGTGGCGCGGGGTCCGCAGGCGCACGGCGGGGCGGGCGGGGGTGGCGGTCAGCGTCGACACGGGTCACGGCTCCTTGCGCATGCCGCGCAGCTGCACCACGTAGGCGATCACCATGGTGATCAGGCCCATGATGATGGCGACGGTCGCGGAGTAGTTGTACTGCTGCCCGGAGAACGACAGCGAGTAGGCGTACAGGTTGGGCGTGTACGACGTCGTGATGGCGTTCGGAGCGAGCGACTTGAGGATGCTGGGCTCGTTGAAGAGCTGGAAGCTGCCGATGATCGAGAAGATCGTGGCGATGACGAGCGCGCCGCGGATGGCGGGCAGCTTGATGGCGCCGATGACGCGCCACTGGCCGGCACCGTCGATCTCCGCCGCCTCGTACAGCGAGTGCGGCACCACGCGCAGCGCGGCGTAGAAGATCAGCATGTTGTAGCCGACGAACTCCCAGGTCACGATGTTGCCGATCGAGGCCAGGACGAGGTCCGGCGACAGCGGGTTCGGCAGGCTGATGCCGAGCGCGTCGTTGATGTTGCCGACCAGGCCGAAGCGCGTGCCGTACATGAAGCCCCACATGAGCGAGGCGACGACGGCGGGCACCGCGTAGGGCATGAAGATCGAGATGCGGAAGAAGCTCTTGCCGTAGAGCCGGCCGCTGTCGATCGCGAGGGCCACGAGCAGCGCGATGCCGAGCATGATCGGCACCTGCACCACGAGGAACAGGGCGACGCGGCCCAGCCCCTCCCAGAACTGCGGGTCGGCGAGGGCCTGCGAGTAGTTCTCGAGGCCGACGAACGTGGTGCCGCCCACCATCTGCGTGCGGAACACGGACAGGTACAGCGAGTAGGCGATCGGCGCCAGGAACACCAGCGCGAACACCAGCATGAACGGGCCGACGAACGCCCACCCGGTCCAGCGCCGGCCGCTGCGGCGCAGCGCGGGCACGGTGGGCGGCGAGGATGCCGGAGCGACAGCGGTCACGGATCAACTCCCAGGGGACAGGCCGAATGTTTACGTAAACATCCTGGCGGCATTAGAGTGTCGCGAGGCGGCGGGAGATGTCAAGCCCCGCCGTCGCACCCGGCCCGCGACGTCGCCGTCGCGGGCCGACGGCCGAGGTCACGAGAGGGCAGGGATGGTCGAGACGAACGGTGCGCCGCAGGCGCGCCCCCAGGGACGCGGGCGCTCGCGGACGGCGCCGTCGATGGCGGAGGTCGCGGCGTTGGCCGGGGTCTCCTCGCAGACCGTCTCGCGTGTCTCCATGGGGCTGGACAACGTCAGGCCCGCCACCCGGGAGCGTGTCCTCGCGGCGATGGCGGAGCTCGGGTACGCGCCCAACACCGCGGCCCGGGCCCTGCGCTACGGCAGCTTCCGCACCATCGGCGTCATCGCCCACCGCCTGGCGCGCACCGGCGAGTCCCGCACCGTCGAGGCCGTCGTCGAGGCGGCCCGCGCCGAGGGCTACACCGTGACGATCGTCGACGTCGAGAGCCCCTCCCCCGACGACGTCTCCGCCGCCGTCGCCCGGCTGTCCCACCAGGCCATCGACGGCCTCGTCATCGTGCGCGCCGAGTCCGCCACGCCGGACACCCTGGCGCTGCCCGCGCAGCTGCCCGTCGTCGTGTCGGACTCGCGGTTCGTCGGGACGCACCCCGCCGTCCGCGCCGACCAGACCGAGGGCGCGCGCCTGGCCGTGCAGCACCTGCTCGACCTCGGCCACCACACCGTGCACCACGTCGCCGGCCCCGACGACTCGCTGCCCGCCCGGAGCCGCATCGACGCCTGGCGGGCCACGCTCGAGGCGGCCGGGCGCCCCGTCCCCGACCCGCTGCACGGCGACTGGAGCGCCCGCGCCGGGTGCGCCGCCGGCGCCCTCCTCGCCGCCGACCCCGACGTCACCGCCGTGTTCTGCGCCAACGACGAGACCGCCGCCGGCGTGCTGCACGCCCTGCACGAGGCGGGCCGCCGCGTGCCCGAGGACGTGTCCGTCGTCGGCTTCGACGGCATCACGCTCGCCGAGCACCTGTGGCCCCCGCTCACCACCGTGGAGCAGGACTTCGCGCGCATCGGCAGCAGCCTGGTCGACCTGCTGCTGCGCCAGGTGCGCGACGGCGTCGACCTCAGCGGCACGCACGAGACCGTGCCCGTGCGCCTGGCCGTGCGGCAGAGCAGCGGCCCCGCGCCCCGGTAGTCCCGAACAGCTGTCAGGACGCGCGCCGGGTGTACCGCGCCCTGCCCCTGACAACTCGCTGGGCGGGTCGACCGGCCCGAGCGGTCAGTCCGACGGCGGCCGGCGCAGCTTCTTGACGCCCGACCGCTGCTTCTTCGCGTCGAGCCGGCGCGTCACGGAGCCGCGGGTGGGCCGGGTCGCCCGACGGCGCGGCCCGGGCGGTGCGAGCGCGTCCGCGACGAGCGCGGCCAGCCGCACCCGCGCGGCCTCCCGGTTCCGCAGCTGCGCCCGGTGCTCCGACGCCGCCACCGTGAGCACGCCGTCCACCAGGCGGCCGCCCAGCCGCTCGACCAGCCGTGCGCGCTGCGCGTC
Organism: Isoptericola sp. NPDC060185; assembly: GCF_042728595.1. NCBI lineage: Bacteria > Bacillati > Actinomycetota > Actinomycetes > Micrococcales > Promicromonosporaceae > Isoptericola > Isoptericola sp. NPDC060185. The sequence goes on from NZ_JBHWYY010000002.1 coordinate 62,446, forward strand.
GGACAGCACCGCCGACGCGGCGACGTCCCACGACAGCTCGACCCGCGAGTCCGCCGTGTTCACGCCCTGGCCGCCCGGCCCCGACGACCGCGAGAACCGCCACGACAGCTCCGCCTCGGGCACGACGAGCGCAGAGCTCACCCGGAGGCCGGGGCACAGGTCACGGGACACCGGGCCATCATCCCCCGCTCGCGCGCAGCGCATGACAAAGGCCCCTGACCAGCGCTTCCGCTGGTCAGGGGCCTTTGCTCACGGGTGGGCGATACTGGGTTCGAACCAGTGACCTCTTCGGTGTGAACGAAGCGCGCTACCACTGCGCCAATCGCCCGGTGCGTGGACGATATTAGCCACAGATCGGGCGGCTGACCAAACCGGCGCCGCAGGCGTGTCAGGGGTCGAGGCGCTCGCGGCAGTTGCGCTCGAACACCTCGCGCACCGCGCGCGAGACCTCGCCCACGGCGACGTCCGCGCCGTCGAGCCAGACGACGGGCTGCACGTTGCGTCCCGACGACGTGAGGGTGAGCTGGGCGCGGCCCTGCGTCACCTCGTCGAGCACGGTGAACGGCAGCTCGCCCTCCTTGGCCTCGCGGACGGGCAGCCCTTCCTCCGCGGCCCACTCGAGCGCGAGGGCGCGGGTGATGCCGGCGAGGCACCCGGACTCGAGGGTGGGCGTGACCAGCTCGCCGTCGCGCTCGACGAAGACGTTGGACCCGGTGCCCTCGCACAGGTCGCCGACCGTGTTGGGCAGGATCGACTCGTCGCCGCCCTTGCGCACCGCGTCCGCGAGCGCCACCACGTTCTCGGCGTACGAGGTGGTCTTGAGGCCGGCGACGGCGGACCGCTCGTTACGGGGCCACGGCGAGCGTGCGGATCGCGAGGTCGGGGCCATGGTCGAGTCCTGCACGGCGACGACGACGGTCTCCGGGGCGTCGACGCGGCCGGAGCCGAGCGGGCCGATCCCGCCGGTCACGGTGATGCGCAAGCGGCCGTCGAAGGGCCCGTCGGCCCGCACGGCCTCGGCGAGCACGGCGGCGACGCCGTCGCGCACCTTCTCCTCGTCGGGGGCGGCGAGGCCGAGGCCCTGCGCCGACCGCGCGAGGCGGCGCAGGTGTCGCGTCAGCGCGAACGCCTGCCCGTCGAAGACGGTGCACGTCTCGAAGACACCGTCCCCCACCGTGATGCCGTGGTCGACGGCGCTGAGCGCCGCCTCTCCCTGACCGACGAGGCGGCCCTCCGCCCAGATCACCAGACTCATGGGGCCAGTGTGCCCGACCTCACGGGCCGCGCGCCCCGCCGACTTCACCCCCGTGTTCACCCCGGCGGTGCGTAGCAGCGCGGGCCGCGGGCGGCTCACCATCGGAAGACGGGCCGCGACGGCGCGGCCCCACGTTCTCGAGGTGATCCCGATGAGACAGGTCTTCCGCACGCTCGCCTACGTCGTCGCCGCGGGCGTCGTCGTCCAGGCCGCCGTGATCGTCTACGCGGTCGCGGGCATGGGCCTCTACATCGACGACGGCGGTGTGCTCGACCAGGCGGCGATGGAGCAGGTGTTCGCCGGCGAGCAGGTGTTCCCCGAGCAGAACGGGATGGTCCTGCACGGGATGAACGGGATGATGGTCCTGCCGATCGTCGCCCTCCTGACCTTCGTCGCCTCCTTCTTCGCCGGCGTGCGCGGTGCGTGGCGGTGGGGGCTGGCGATCCTGCTGCTCGTGGCCCTCCAGGCCACCCTCGGCATCGCCGGGCACAGCGTCCCCTTCCTCGGCGGCCTGCACGGCGTCAACGCGCTCCTGCTGTTCGGCGTCTCGCTGTACACGGGCTGGCGGGTCGCGGCGCGGGGCCGCGCGGTCAGCACGACGGCGTCGGTCGGCGCGACGCCCGCCGAGGGCCTGGCGTCCTGAGGCGTCCCGGGGCGTCCCGAGGAGTCGTTCGATGACCGGACGCACGTCGCCGGTGCTGCGCCGCGTGGTCGCGGGCGTGGTGGCGGCGGCCGTCCTCGTCCCCGTGCTGCTGCTGTGGCAGACGAGCCGGGTGCCAGGGCAGTTCTCCGTGACCGGGGCGAGCACCGCCGAGCGGGGCTTTCCCGCGGGCAGCGGGCCTCGCGTGACGAGCCTCGACGGCCACGCGGGGCACGGCGGGCAGGGCGCGCACGCCGCCGCCGGGATGAGCGTCGACTCCCTGGTGGCCCCTCCCGGCCCACCGGACGTGAGCGTCACGCTCACCGCCCGCGCCGAGCGCGTCGAGATCGCGCCGGGCGCCACCACGGACGCGTACACCGTGAACGGCACGACGCCCGGCCCGACGGTCCGCGCCGTCCAGGGCGACCTCGTCGAGGTGCGGTTCGTCAACGCCGGCGTGCCCGGCGGCGCCACGCTGCACTGGCATGGCGTGGACGTGCCGGGCGCCGCGGACGGCGTGGCGGGAGTGACGCAGGACGCGGTGCCGGTCGGCGGGTCGTTCAGCTACCGGTTCGTCACGAAGGACGCGGGCACGTACTGGTACCACTCGCACCAGGTGTCGCACGAGCAGGTCCGCAGAGGGCTGCTGGGGGCGCTGGTGGTCGAGCCGGCCCCGGGAGCCCGGCCCGCGGGTGGGCCGGCCGTGGCCCGGCTGCTCGACGACGCCGTGGACGTGCCCGCGGTCGTGCACCAGTACGGCTCGCGGCGGACAGTGCAGGGCGTCGTCGGGGACCTTCCGGTCGAGCTGTCGCCCGGCCGCGCGGCGCGCGTGCGCGTCGTCAACACCGACAACGGCACCCTGTCGGTGTGGGTGAGCGGGGCCCCGTTCCGCCTCCTGGCGATCGACGGCACGGACGTGCACGCACCCGCCGAGGTGACCGGCCAGGCCGTGACCGTCCCGGCCGGCGGCCGCGCGGACCTCCTCGTCGTCGCACCGCCCGACGGGTCGGCCGCGCGCGTCGAGCTGGGCGGGTCGGCGGCGGTCGTCCTCGGGCCGCGCGGCGCCGACGCTCCCCGCACACGGCGCCCCGCGACCTCGCTGGACGCGCTCTCCTACGGCACGCCGGCACCGCTCGCGTTCGACCCGGCCGACGCCGACCGGTCGTTCGACTACGTCATCGGGCGCGCGCCGGGGTTCCTGGACGGCAAGCCGGGCATGCACTGGACGGTCAACGGGCACACCTACCCGGACGTGCCGATGTTCACGGTCGCGGAGGGCGACGTCGTGCGGATGCGGATCGACAACCGCAGCGGCGAGCCGCACCCGATGCACCTGCACGGCCACCACGTCGTCGTGCTGTCCCGCGACGGCGTGCCCGCCACCGGCAGCCCGTGGTGGGTGGACTCCCTCGAGGTCGGCGACGGCGAGGTCTACGACGTGGCCTTCGTCGCCGACAACCCCGGGATCTGGATGGACCACTGCCACAACCTCCCCCACGCGACCGAGGGCCTCGTCGCGCACCTCATGTACGAGGGGGTCACCACGCCGTACCTGCTGGGCCACGACTCGGGCAACGTGCCCGAGTGACGCCCTGACCCTGCCCCCGGGGGCGGCCGGTCAGCGGCGCAGCACCACGTGCGTCACCTCGGGCGTGACCCGGCCCCCGACGGCGCGCAGCGCGTGGTTCCCGACGCCGTCGAACAGGCGCACGCCCTCGACGTCGAGGACGACCGGCGCGATGTGCAGCCGCAGCTCGTCGACGAGGTCGGCGGCGAGGAACTGGTTGACGGTCGTGGCCCCGCCCGCGACGGAGACGTCCCGGGCGCCCGCGGCCTCGCGCGCCCGCGCGAGCGCCTCCTGCGGGCCGCCGGTGACGAAGTGGAACGTGGTGCCGCCGTCCATCTCCAGCGGCTCGCGCTCGTGATGGGTGAGCACGAAGACGGGTGCGTGGTACGGCGGGTCGTCGCCCCACCAGCCGCGCCAGGCCAGGTCCCACTCCCCGCGGCCGGGGGTGAACATGTTGCGCCCCATGACGAACGCGCCCGCCGCCGTGATCGCGTCGAGCTCGGCGCGGTGCGCGTCGGCGTGCTCGAACATCCACGCGTGGATCTGCTCGCCGTCTCCGACCCCGTCCCCGAAGGGCTGGTCCTCCCGCTGGTTGATCCCCGCCGAGTACCCGTCCAGGGAGATCCCGATGTCGCACGTCACCTGTGTCATGCCGGTCCGACGGCGGCGAGGCGCCGGACTCATCGGTCGACGCTCGCCCGACCCCCGCCGGACGACGCCAGGCCGACGAGCCGCGCGGCCTTGAGCTCGGTCTCCTCCCACTCCCGCTCGGGGTCGCTCCCCCACGTGATCCCGGCGCCTGTGCCGAACCGCAGCACGCCGCCGCCGGGCTCGTCGGCCCACCAGAAGGTGCGGATCCCGACGGCCAGCTCGGCCCGACCGGCGGCGCCGTCCACCCAGCCGACGGCGCCGCAGTAGGGGCCGCGCGGCGCGGTCTCGAGCTCGGCGACGAGCCGCAGCGCCGACGACTTGGGCGCCCCCGACACGGACCCCGGCGGGAACGTGGCCTCCAGCACCCGTCCCCAGCGACCGGGCCCGGCCGCGGCGGGGTCCAGCTCGCCGCGCACCCGGGAGACGAGGTGGGCGAGGCCCGGGTGCTCCTCGACGGCGAGGAGGTCGGTGACGTCCACGGTGCCGGGACGGCACACGCGCTGCAGGTCGTTGCGCACGAGGTCGGTGATCATGACGTTCTCGGCGCGATCCTTGGCGGTGAGCCCGTCCGGCGTGCGCGCCGTCCCCTTGATCGGGCCCGAGCCGAGCACCGCCGCGCCGTCTCCCACGGCACCCCGCGCGTCGTCGAGCGACAGGTAGAGCTCCGGCGACGCGCTCACCACCCACACGGGGTCGAGCCCGCTCGCCGCGGGGACGTGCACGGCGGCCGCGTACGGGGCGGGGTTCCCGGCCGCGAGCCGGGCGGCGAGGGCCGAGGCGTCGGGCTCGGACGCGCCGCCGCCCGACGTGCCGGCGGGCAGCGGCGCGGACAGCACCCGGCAGACGTTCACCTGGTAGACGTCGCCCCGGCGCACCCGCTCGCGGACCGTGCCGACCGCGCGCACGTACTCCTGCCGCGTCATCGACGTCCGCCAAGAGGACGGCTCGGGGCCCCGCCAGGCGTCGCCGCCGCCGGGCGGAGCAGAAGGCTCCGGGGCCACCTCGGCGAACCGCCACGCGCGCGCCCGGCCACCCGGGCGGGAGGCACCGTCACGGCCGAGGTCGGCCTCGAAGTCGACGACGACGAACCACAGCCCGTCGTCCAGCCGCTCGGGCTGCTCGGCGAGGTCGACGCACTCGACGGCGCGGGTGGCGCGGCGTCCGGCGAACGTGGCCCAGGAGGTCGGCGCGGTCACAGGAGCACGCTAACGGCTTCCCGGCACACCCCGGCGGGGGCGATTGGACGGACCGTCGAGGGTCCACTAATGTTTGGGGCGCGCCAGAACGGCGGGCACCGCAGGGTGTCCTGGTCCTGGTCGCGCGGATGTGGCTCAGTTGGTAGAGCATCACCTTGCCAAGGTGAGGGTCGCGGGTTCGAGTCCCGTCATCCGCTCGGAGGCCCACTCTCTGATCGACTCACCATGAGCGTCGGGAGAGCACGTCTCAAGGTGGGTTGGCCGAGAGGCGAGGCAGCGGCCTGCAAAGCCGTATACACGGGTTCGAATCCCGTACCCACCTCGCAGCACGGGCGATTGGCGCAGCGGTAGCGCGCTTCCCTGACACGGAAGAGGTCACTGGTTCGATCCCAGTATCGCCCACCAGCACGACGAAGCCCCCTGACCGGGTCCCGGTCAGGGGGCTTCGTCGTCCCCTCCCCGCGACAGCGATCCCCGCACGGACGACGGCCGTGGCCGGCCAGCGAGGCCCCCACCACCTGGCACCGCCGGCGCGACCCGGCGCTCGGCGCGGGCTGGGGCACGCTCTGGGGCCTGCTGTTCGGCGCGTTGCTCGCCCTCCCGGTGCTCGGCACCGCGACGGCGCCGCCGTGGGCGCCGCGTTCCTCTCGTCACCCGTCCCGGATCCGCCGGCCGCAGGATGAGGTCGCGGCATGGAGGCCCGGGCGGCGTCGCAGGTCACACGGCCGCGATTGGACCAACGCGGCCCCGGCCGGGTAATGTTCCTCTGGCGCCGAGAGGCCCGGGGGAAGCCCCGGAAGACTCGGTCGTGCGGATGTGGCTCAGTTGGTAGAGCATCACCTTGCCAAGGTGAGGGTCGCGGGTTCGAGTCCCGTCATCCGCTCCGAGCTCTGCATTCCCTGACGGGGGCGCAGCAGCCGTTTGGGCGATTGGCGCAGCGGTAGCGCGCTTCCCTGACACGGAAGAGGTCACTGGTTCGATCCCAGTATCGCCCACCAGAACGAGGCCGTCCCGGAACACCGGGGCGGCCTCTCTCGTACGCCCGACCCGTCGCCCTCGTCACCCCCGCGGCGTAGCGTCGAGACCATGTGCCGCAACATCACGACCCTGCGGGGGCTCGAGCCGCCCGCCACCGATGACGAGATCCGGGCCGCGGCGGAGCAGTTCGTCCGCAAGGTCACCGGGGTCCAGCGCTCCGCCGTCGCCGCCACGCGCGAGCCGTGCGAGGAGGCCACCGACCAGATCGCCGAGATCGTCACCCGCCTGCTCGGCGAGCTCCCCGCCCGTCGCCAGCCGCCGAAGACCGTGCCCCCGCTGCGCCGCGAGGAGGTGCAGACACGGATCGCCGCGCGCCAGGCCGCCCGCGAGGAGCACGAGCGGATGCACGAGCTCGGCATCGCGCACAGCCACTAGGCTCGCCCGCGTGGATCACGCCTCCCCCGCCCCTGTCGACGACCCCCTCGACGGCCCGGCCGACCCCGTCTCCGCGACGATGCACCGGGCCAAGGCGCGGGCCAGGGCGTCGCACGTCACGGTGGGGCAGGTGCGGCACGCGGCCGGCGGCATCGTCGAGATCGACTGCTCGTGCGGGATGGTGCTCACCAACGGGCCCGACTGGTCCCTCGACGAGCACATCCGCCTGCACCGCGCCGAGGCCCGCTACCTGGCGGTGAGCCGCGTCGCCCCCGCCGGGATGCCCCGCCTCGTGCCGGTCGGGGCGGACCGCCTCCCCCGCTGAGCCGGGCGGGCCGACGGGCCCGACCGGCCGCGGGACGACGGTCGCGATCAGAGCTCGTCGGGGTCGTCCCAGGACACCCCGCTCGAGGCCCCCTCGATCGGGCCGATCTCGGCGGCCGAGAGGGACGCCGGCGCCTTCGCCGCGTCCCCGCCCGCCCGCGGGTCACCGGGTCGCTCGTCCAGCGGGCGGCGCCGGGGTGCCAGCCTCGCCTGCGAGGCGTTCGACTCGTCCAGCATGTCCACCGGCGCCGGGGTGTGCGCCTCCGTGTCGTGCGTGCTCATAGGCCCAGGTCTAGCAGCAGCCGTCGCTGGGTGCCCGTGCTTGGCACAGTATTTTTCCGTGCCGCGCACCGTGTCGGCACGGCTTCACCACCATCGCGGCGGGCGTCGGTCCCGCACCGCGCGACCCGTCGGCGACGTCACGTCCGGCCCGCTGGACTGAGGCCGCGAAGGTCGGTGCCCGTGGCTAGAGTGTCCGCCGTGACCGCTGCCGATCCAGGTCTTGCCGACAGGGCGGCGACCGGCCCTCCTCCCCCGCTCCCGCGGACCCGGGACCGGTGGCCGGGGCCGCGCCCGTTCGTGTGGGCGCCGCGGGCGCACACCGTCGAGGTCGTCCTGCCCGCCACGGGCGACCGGCTCCCGCTGCGCCTCGTGGGCGCGCACGAGCCCGGCTACTGGCGCGCGGACGCCGAGCTCTCCGCGGGCACGGACTACGCGTTCTCGATCGACGGCGCGGACCCGGTGCCCGACCCGTGCAGCACCTCCCTCCCCGGCGGCCTGGACGGGCCCTCCCGCGTGCTCGACCCCGACTTCCCCTGGACCGACGATGCGTGGCACGGCGCGGACCTCGACGTCGGCGCCCTTCTGCGCGTCGACGTCCCCACGTTCACCCCCGAGGGCACGCTCGACGCCGCCGCCGACCGCCTGGCCGCGGTCGCGGACGCCGGCGTCGTCGGCGTGGAGCTCTCCCCCGTCGCCGCCTTCGACCCGGCCCTCGGGCCCGCCGCGGGCGTCCGGCTGTTCGCCGTCCACGAGCCGTACGGCGGCCCCCGGGCGCTGCAGCGCTTCGTCGACCGTGCGCACGCGCACGGCCTCGCCGTCGTGCTCGACGCCCCCCACCGGTGGGCCGTCGCCGACCGGCTCGGCCTGCACGCGTTCGGCCCCTACGCGACGGGCTCGCGGATCGGCCCGCGCACCGGGGCCCGGCCCGGGCCCGCCGGCTCGGACAGCCCCCGGCTCAACCTCGACGGCAGCGGCAGCCGCGGCCCGCGCGACTTCCTCGTCGCGGACGCCGAGCGGTGGCTGCGGGACTTCCACGTCGACGGGCTGCTCCTCGACGTCGAGGCCCTCGTGGACCGGTCCGCGATGCCCTTCCTGGGGGAGCTCGCCGAGGACGTCCACCGGCTCGGCGAGCAGCTCGGGCGCCGCGTCGCGCTCCTCGTGGACGGGCCCGGTCGCAGCGACCGGCTGACCACCGTCGTGCACCACATCCTCGCCGCCCCCGGCGACGACGACCGCGCCCAGGACCTGCGTCGCCTGGCGAACGAGGTCTTCCCGCCCACGACGGCGCCCTGGCGCCCGCCGAGCCTCCGGCGCGCCCACCGCGCCACCCAGCGCGCGTCCTCGGTGCTGGTGCGCGACCTCACGCGGCTGCCCGCGGCGAACCGCTCCGTGCCCTGGACCCCCGACGCGACCGACGCGAGCGGCGGTGCCGAGGCGGCCGTCACCGACGACGACCGCGCCTGCCTGCTCACGTTCGCGATCCTCGCCGGCACGCCGCCCGTGCTCGACACCGAGCACGTCCCCGTCCCGGCGCGGGACGCCCGGTCGCGCCGCCTCGTCGCGTGGACCAGGACGCTGGCCGGCCTCCGCCCCGCCGCGTCGGCGGACCGGGACCTGCCCGTGGAGGTGCGCACCGACGGCACCACGCTGCTGGGTCACCGCGGCCGCACCGCCGTCGCGCTGGTCACCGGGACGGAGCGGGCCACCGTCGACGTCTCCGGGCTGCCCGACGGCACCCGGCTCGTCGCCGCGTGGGACCCGGCCGGGACCACCTACGAGGACGGCACGCTGACGCTGCCGCCGCGGTCGCCGGCCGTGCTGCACACGGGGCCGGTCGACCGGTAGCCCGGGCGGACGGCGCCCGGGACGCTACGCGGTGGTGCTACGCGGCGAGGCGGCGCCCCTCCTCGGCGAGGGCTCCCAGGCGCGACAACGCCCGGAAGTACTTCTTGCGGTAGCCGCCGCGGAGCATCTCGTCGGTGAACAGGTGCTGCGCGGAGTCGCCAGCCAGCAGCACCGGCACGTCGCGGTCGTAGAGCCGGTCCACCAGCACGACGAGGCGCAGCGCCACCTCCTGGCGCAGCACGGGCCGCACGCCGGTGAGCGCCACGAGCTCGACGCCGTCGAGCAGGGCGCCGTACCGGCTCGGGTGCACGGTGGCCAGGTGGGCGAGCAGGTCCTCGAACCCGTCGAGGACGGCGCCCGGGTGCGCGGCCGCCGCACGGGCCACCACGTCCTCGGCCAGCGGGGCGGCCTCGGTGACGACCGCGCGGTGCCGGTAGTCCTCGCCGTCCACCCGCAGCACCTCGAACCGCGAGGAGAGCGCCTGGATCTCGCGGAGGAAGTCCTCGGCGGCGAACCGGCCCTCGCCGAGGGCCTCGGGCAGGGTGTTCGACGTCGCGGCGAGGGCGACGTCGCGGTCCGCGAGCTCGCGCAGCAGCCGGGACATCAGCACCGTGTCGCCCGGGTCGTCCAGCTCGAACTCGTCGATGCACACGAGCCGGCGGGTGGCGAGCGCCTCCACGGTGGGCAGGAAGCCGAGGGCGCCCACGAGGTTCGTGTACTCCACGAACGTGCCGTACGCGACCGACTCCTCGCCGAGCGCGGCCGTGACCTCGTGCGCCAGGGAGGTGAGCAGGTGCGTCTTGCCGACGCCGAAGCCGCCGTCCATGTACACCGCGGGGACGGCCTTGCGCCGGCCGAACAGCGCCTTGAGGCCGGACGCGCGCGCCGCCGTGATCTCCCCCGCCACCTCCTGCAGCCGGGCGGGCACCGTCGTCTGGCTCGGGTGCGCCGGGTCGGCGCGGTAGGTCGAGAACCGGGCCTGCGCGAAGTGGCGCGGGGGCACGAGGTCGGCGAGCAGCCGGTCCGGCGAGACGGTCGGACGCACGGCCGACAGGGAGGGCACCGCGCCCTCCCGGGCGTCGGAGGTCGGGGGCGTCGCGGGGGTGTCCTGCGTGAGCGTCACGACCGTCAAGGCTACGCCGCGTCAGTACGCTGGCCGCTGTGAGATCTGCCACGACGCCGCTCGACCTGCTCGTCCCCGGACCCGAGCACCTGCCCGCGGACCCGGCCGAGCCGCGGCTCACCGCCCTCCACGCGCTGCCCGCCGGCGTGCCGCACGTCCGGGCCAACATGGTCGCCACCGTCGACGGTGCGGCCTGGGGCTCCGACCACCGCTCCGGCTCCATCAACGACGACGCGGACTGGCGCGTCTTCCGCGTGCTGCGCGCCGCGGCGGACGTCGTGCTGATCGGCGCCGGCACCGCCCGGCACGAGGGTTACACCGCCCTCGACCGGCCGCCGGGGCTGCCCGCCGCGAGCGACCGGCCCCTGGAGCTCGCGCTCGTCTCGCGGTCGGGCCGCGTGCCCCAGCTGCTCGCCGACGGCGACCGGCCGCCCCTGATCCTCACGGGTGCCGCCGGCGCCCGGACGGCCGCGCGCATGGTGCCCGCCGACCGCGTGGTCGAGGTGCCGGCCGCCGGCGACCCGGACGACGTCGACGTGCGCGCCGGGCTCGCCGCCCTCGCGGGGCGCGGGCTGGCCCGCGTGCTGTGCGAGGGCGGCCCGACGCTGCTCGCCGCGATGCTCGCGGACAGCCTCGTCGACGAGCTCTGCGTCACCACCAGCCCGAGCGTCGTCGGGCCGGGCCCGTCGCGCATCGTCGCCGCCTCCCCTGCCGGGGCATCCGGCGAGCCGCCGCCGCCAGCCGGGATCCCGTCGACGCCGCCCGTGCCCGCACGTCTCGCGCACCTGCTGCACGCGCCGGGCACGGGCACGCTGGTGGCGCGCTGGCTGCTGCGCTGAGGCGCTCGTCACCACCGCACGGGAAGGGCCGTCCTGACCTCGCGGACGGGGCCCCGGATGACTACGGTGCTGGCATGCCGACGACCATCATCCTCACCGAGGACGCGCTCACCGACGCCGATGTGCAGCACATCGCGGACCTGCAGGCCGAGCAGCCGGAGAGGTACCGGGTCCTCGTGCCCGAGGACACCGACTCCGACGTCGTCTCCGCGATCATCGACCACCTGTGGAGCGGCGAGCTGCGCGAGGCCGGCGAGGACCTCGTCGGCCGGGAGCCCACGCAGGACGAGGCGAAGGTCACCGCGGCCGACCGGCTCGAGCGGTCGCTCGCGCTGCTGCGCGCCACCGGGGTCGCCGCCGACGGCGAGGTGACCGCGGAGGACCCCGTGCCCGCGCTCGCCGCGGCGGTCACCGCCGAGGGAGGGCCGGACGGCGTGCAGGGGGTCGTCGTGGTCACGTACCCCCACGTGGTCGCGGACACGCTGCGCAGGGACTGGGCGTCGCGCGCCCGGCAGAAGCTGCGGGCGCCGGTGCTGCACCTGTACGCCGGCACCAGCGAGATCGGCGACTGACGACGCACGACGGGCCCGCACCCATGGGGGTGCGGGCCCGTCGGCGCGCCAGGACCGGGCCGTGTCAGGACGGGTGCTGCCTCAGAAGCCCGTGCCGGTGGGCTCCGGGTACCACTGCCGGAACTTGCGCACCTGGTTGACCTTCGCGGCCGCGACGTACGCGCGTCGCTTGGCGCCGCCGTCGGCAGCCCAGTAGGCCAGGGGGTGCGCGGTGTCCGGGGCGAGCCGGCGCACCTTCGCCCGCAGCCCGTCCTCGCGGACGTACCGCAGCAGCAGGCTGGTCGGCAGGATGGAGTAGAGCACCTCGCGGGTCACGACGACCGGCTCGAGGGCCACCCCGTCCACGTGGTCGGCCACGACGAACCGCGCGACGTTCGCGCCCGCCGCGGTCACGTAGTAGTTGTTGCGGCCGATGCGGGGGTTCACCTCGAAGAAGGCGAAGCTCCCGTCGCGCGGGTCCACCTTGATGTCGAAGTTGGCGAAGCCGCGGTAGCCGGTGGCCGCCAGGAACGCGCGCGCCTGGTCGAACATCGTGCCGAGGTCGCCGGTGATCATGGCCGCCGGGTTCCCGAGGCCGTTCGGGGTGTGCTCCTCGAGCAGCACGTGCGCGCCGGCCATGAGGGTGGCGACGCCCCGCCCGTCGACGTACGCGGTGATGGAACGCATCTGCGTGTCGTCGCCGGGCACCAGCTCCTGGGCCACGAACCGGCCGCGGAACCCGGCCTCTCGCAGGCGGCGCCACAGGTCGTCGAGCTCGGCCTGCGTGCCGATCTCGAACACTTTGCGCTTGCCGGGGAACTCGACGTCCTGGTAGTCCGCGCTGCTCGCCGCCTTGGCGATGAGCGGCCAGCCGACGTCGACCGGCACGGGCTGCCACGACGGGTCGTCGGCGCCGGCGAAGTCCTGCACGATCGTGCGCGGCACGGCGATGCCGACCTTCTCGGCGAGCTCGGCGAAGGTCGCCTTGTCGCTGATGTCGTCCAGCAGCTCCTCGTCGAGGAACGGCACGACGTACCCCGCGGCCTCGAGCTCACCACGGTGGCGCACCACCGTGCGCACGAGCCAGTCGGAGTTGGCCAGGAGCAGCAGGCGGCGGCCGGGGTCGGCCGCCAGCGTCTCGGCGGCCACCTTGAGCGCGGCGTCCACGAGCCCGCGCGCGTCGTGGCTGTCCTCGACCTGCACGGTGCGCAGGATGCGGGAGTCGGCGATGGGCCCGGGCACGAGGCCCGAGATCACCGTCGACGTCACGCCGTACAGCTCGTGGAAGGCCCGCCCGAGGGCGTACACGCCGATGTCGCCGCCGAGGATGACCGGGGCGAGCTCGGGCCGGGGCTCGGGCGCGGTGGAGCGGCTCATGCACTCACCCGGCCGGGCGCACCATCCGGCGTGTTGGTGGCGTGCACGCGCCGCAGCTCGTCCAGCGGGTAGTGCTGGCGGTACTTGCGCCAGTGGTTGACCAGCGCGGTGAGCACGTACAGCCGGCGGCGGGGTGAGGCGTCCGCGGAGTAGCGCAGCGGGTGCACGGTGCGGCGTGCCCGCATGAGCCCGACCACCCGGGCGCGCAGCGCCGGGTCCAGCACGTACTGGCGCAGCAGGCGGTGCGGCACGACGGCGTAGAGCATCTCGCGCTCGGCCGTCACCGGCTCGCGGCGCACGCCGTGCACCACGTCGTCCACGAGCACCTCGGCCACGTTCTGGCCGCCCGCGGTGACGTAGTAGTTGTTCCGACCGATGCGAGGGTTCTGCTCGAAGAACTTGAACACGCCGTCGCGCGGGTCGAGCTTCACGTCGAAGTTCGCGAAGCCGCGCCAGCCGGTGTGCTCGAGCAGCCGCTGCGCGGCGTCGAGGATCGGGTCGATCCGCTCGACGATCATCGCCGACGGGTTGCCGCGGGTGGCCGGGGTGCGCTCCTCGAGGAGCACGTGGGCCGACGCGCGCAGCGTCACCCGCCCGCTGCTGTCCGCGTACGCGGTGACCGAGCGCATCTGCGTGTCGTCGCCCGGGATCATCTCCTGGACGAGGAACCGGCCGCGGAAGCCGGCCTCGCGCAGCGAGATCATCAGCCGGTCGAGCTCGGCCGGGGTGGCGATCTCGAAGATCTTCTTCTTCCCGGGGAACGTCACGCCGTGGTAGTCGGCGCTGCTCGCCGGCTTCGCGATCACCGGGAAGTCGAAGGCGACGGGCGCCGGCTGCCAGCCCGCGTCGTCGGCCCGCGCGAAGTCCTGGATCACGGTGGCCGGCGTGGGGATGCCGAGCTCGGCGCACGCGGCCGCGAACTCCGCCTTGTCGGAGATGCGGTCGATGAGCGCGACGTCGGCGAAGGGCACGACGTACCCCGCGCCCTCGAGCTCCGCGCGGTGGTGCACGAGCGTGCGGACGGCCCAGTCCATGTTGGTGAGCGCGACGAGCCGGTCGCCGGAGCCCGCCTGCGCGGCGGCGAGGTCGCGCAGGGTCGCGACGATCTGCTCGGGCTCGCTGCCGGACAGGACGACGTCGATGATGCGGGAGTGCGCGATCGGGCCGGGCTCGGCGAACGCGACCACGGTGGTGCGCACGCCGTACCGCTCGTGGAACGCCCGGGCGAGGGCGTACACGCCGATGTCGGACCCGACGATGACCGGTCGGAACCCGGGAGCGGCCGCGGGTGCTCCCGCGGCCGGGGTGCTGGGGGTGCTCACGGTGGCGTCAGGCCTCCTGCTCGGTGCGGTCGCCGGACCACTCGGTGTGGAACGTGCCGTCGCGGTCGGTGCGGCGGTAGGTGTGGGCGCCGAAGAAGTCGCGCTGCGCCTGGATGAGGGCGGCGGGCAGCCGCTCGGCGCGGACGCCGTCGTAGTAGGCGAGGGACGACGAGAAGGCCGGCGTGGGGACCCCGTTGAGGGCCGCCTGCGCGACGACGCGGCGCCAGGCCGACAGCCCGTTCGCCACGGCGTCGGTGAAGTACTCGTCGGCGAGCAGCAGCGGCAGGTCCGCGGCACGCTCGTACGCCTCGGTGATGCGGTTGAGGAAGCGCGCGCGGATGATGCAGCCACCGCGCCAGATGCGGGCCATCGCGCCACGGTCGACGTCCCAGCCGTACTCGGCGGAGGCGGCCGCGATCTGGTCGAAGCCCTGCGAGTACGCGACGACCTTCGACGCGTACAGCGCGAGACGCACGTCCTCGATGAACGCCGCGCGGTCGGTGACGTCCCACGTGCCGGCGTCGGCGGGCAGCGCGGCGCGGGCGGCCTCGCGCTGGGGCACGGAGCCCGACAGGGCGCGCGCGAACGTCGCCTCGGCGATGCCGGTGATCGGCACGCCCAGGTCGAGGCCGTTCTGCACGGTCCAGCGGCCGGTGCCCTTCTGCTCGGCCTGGTCGAGCACGATGTCGACGAACGCGCTCCCGGTCGCGGCGTCGACGTGCTGCAGCACGTCCGCCGTGATCTCGATGAGGAACGACTCGAGGTCGCCGGTGTTCCAGTCGGCGAAGATCTGCCCGATCTCGGCCGCGGACGCGCCGAGGCCCTGCTTGAGCAGGTCGTAGGCCTCGGCGATGAGCTGCATGTCGGCGTACTCGATGCCGTTGTGCACCATCTTGACGAAGTGGCCGGCGCCGTCGGGCCCGACGTAGGTGCAGCAGGGGGTGCCGTCCACCTTCGCGGAGATGTCCTCGAGGATCGGGCCGAGGCTCGCGTAGGACTCGCGGGTGCCGCCGGGCATGATCGACGGGCCGTTGAGCGCGCCCTCCTCGCCGCCGGAGACACCGGTGCCGACGAAGTGCAGACCCTTCTCGCTCAGCGTCTTCTCGCGGCGGATCGTGTCGGGGAAGTGCGCGTTGCCGGCGTCGACGACGATGTCGCCCTCCTCCAGCAGCGGCAGGAGCTCGTCGATCACGGCGTCCGTCGCGGCGCCGGCCTTGACCATGATCACGACCTTGCGGGGCCGCTCGAGGGAGGCGACGAAGTCCGCCATCGACTCGGACGGCACGAAGTCGCCCTCGTGCCCGGCCTCCGCGATCAGGGACTCGGTCTTGGCGTACGACCGGTTGTGCACCGCGACCGTGTACCCGTGCCGCGCGAAGTTGCGGGCGAGGTTGCGGCCCATGACCGCAAGTCCGGTCACGCCGATCTGGGCACGAGCTGTCATCGTTTCCCTGCTTCCGTCGATTCTCGGTCGGTCGGGCGTCGTCGGACGGGCTGCGCGGGAGGCGCGCCCGACCCGGCCCGGGGAGCCGGGTCCAGCGTAGTCGGCGCCGCGCGCGAGGTGTACGGACCATCACGATCCGGACACGACACCCCGGGCCCGCCGCGTCGCCTCCCCGCCCCGCGGCCCGGGCGCCGTACCGTGGCAGGCGTGACCGGCGACCGCACGGGCGACTCCAGGCAGGACGGCAGGCAGGACCCCAGCCAGGCGCCCGCCCCGTTCGCGGCCGCGCTGGCGTCCTTGCGCGAGCGACGGCTGCGCGGCGAGGTGCACCTCGCCGAGATCCCGGGCCCGACGCGGATCGCCCCCTGGTCGGTCGCCCTCGAGGGCGAGGTCACGGAGCCCGACGGCGACGAGGTCGCGACGGGCCGGTTCGTGGTCCTGCACGACCCCGAGGGCCAGGAGACCTGGCAGGGCACGTTCCGCGTGGTCACGCTGGTGCGGGCCACTCTCGAGCCCGAGCTCGCGGCGGACCCCCTGCTCGCCGAGGTCGCGTGGACCTGGGTGACCGAGGCGCTCGGCGCCGCCGGGGTCGAGGTCCTCGCGCTGGGCGGCACCGTCACCCGCGTGCTCTCCCAGAGCTTCGGCGCGCTCGGCGAGACACCCGACGCCGTCGACCTCGAGATCCGCGCATCGTGGACCCCGACGGACACCGACCTCGGCCTCCACCTCGCGGTCTGGGCCGACCTCATGGTGACCGCCGGCGGCCTGCCACCCCTGCCCGACGGCGTCACCGCGCTGCCCTCGCGGCCTGGCGGGCGCACCCGCGGCCCGACCCGGCCCCCGTCGCGACCGCATACCGTGGGGCCATGAGCTCAGCAGTCCCCCCGTCCGCCGCCGCCGACGTCGTCCCGCTCACCGAGCCCGCGGACGGCGTCGGGCGCGTCGTCGACACCCCCGCCGCCTTCGACCGCGTCGTCGAGCGCTTCGCGGCCGGCACGGGCCCCGTCGCCGCCGATGCCGAGCGCGCGTCGGGCTACCGCTACGGGCAGGCGACGTACTTGGTGCAGCTGCGCCGCGAGGGGGCCGGCACCGCCCTGCTCGACCCCGTCGCGATCCCCGACCTCTCCCGCCTGGGCGACGCCGTGGGCGACGCCGAGTGGGTGCTGCACGCGGCCTCGCAGGACCTGCCCGGGCTGGCCGAGCACGGGCTGCACCCGGCCCGCGTCTTCGACACCGAGCTCGCCGCGCGGCTGCTGGGCCTCGAGCGCGTGGGCCTCGCCGCGGTCGTCGCCGAGCTGCTCGGCCTGGGCCTGGCCAAGGAGCACTCCGCGGTCGACTGGTCCACCCGCCCGCTCCCGGAGGACTGGCTGCGGTACGCCGCGCTGGACGTCGAGGTGCTCGTGGACCTGCGCGACCGCCTCGCCGAACGGCTCGACGCCGCCGGCAAGACCGAGTGGGCGGCGCAGGAGTTCGAGGCGGAGCGCACCGCCGCTCCCCCGGCCCCGCGACTGGACCCGTGGCGGCGCACGTCCGGCACCCACACCCTGCGCGACCGGCGGCAGCTGGCCGTGGTGCGCAGCCTGTGGCAGGCGCGCGACGCCAACGCCCGGACCCGGGACATCTCGCCCGGACGCGTCCTGCCGGACCGCGCGATCGTCGCGGCCGCGCGTGCCCTGCCCCGCACCGTGCCGCAGCTCGTGGCGCTGCCCGAGTTCGCGGGCAAGGCCACCCGCCGCCGCGCACCGGCGTGGCAGCAGGCGATCGACGAGGCCCTCGCGCTGCCCGCCGACCGGCTGCCCAGCAGCCGCGGCCCCCGGACCGACGGCCCGCCCCAGCCGCGCACCTGGGCGGACCGAGACCCCGTCGCAGCCCGCCGCCTCACCGGCGCGCGCGAGCTGCTCGGCACGATGTCCGGCGACCTGCACCTCCCGGTCGAGAACCTCCTGCAGCCCGACGCCCTGCGCCGGCTGTGCTGGACGCCCCCGGACCCCGCCCGCGCGGCCGAGATCGCCGACTTCCTGCGGGGCCGAGGTGCCCGGCCGTGGCAGATCGACCTCGTCGCGGTCCCCCTGGAGTCGGTGCTCGCGGAGGCCTGAGCCGGGCGCGGCGACGACGGTACCGCGAGTGCTGATACCCCGTCTCACGATGGTCTATCCTCGTTACCGGTACTCGCGGTAGCGTGTACCTCGGTGCCGGCCTCACGCGGGTCGAGCCCGAGAGCGGCGTCGCTCGTCGGACGCCGAAGTCCCGACCATCGTCAGTGGATGGAGCTGCCATGACCACCCGGAACCCGGCCCGCCGCGCGCTGCGCGACGTCGTCTTCGTCGAAGGCGTCCGCACGCCGTTCGGCAAGGCCCGCCCCGACGGCCTGTACGCCGAGACCCGCGCGGACGACCTCGTCGTCAAGGCGGTACGCGAGCTGCTGCGCCGCCACCCCGAGCTGCCGGGCGAGCGGGTGGACGAGGTGGCCATCGCCGCCACCACCCAGCAGGGCGACCAGGGCCTGACCCTGGGTCGCACGGTGGGCATGCTCGCGGGCCTGCCGACCACCGTCCCCGGCTTCGCCATCGACCGCATGTGCGCGGGCGCGATGACCGCCGTCACCACGACCGCCGCCGGCATCGCGACCGGCACGGCGGACGTCGTGGTCGCGGGCGGGGTCGAGCACATGGGCCGCCACCCGATGGGCTTCGACGCCGACCCGAACCCGCGGTTCCTGTCCGAGCGCCTGGTGGACCCGGAGGCGCTGAACATGGGCGTCACGGCCGAGAACCTCCACGACAAGTTCCCGCACCTGACCAAGGAGCGCGCGGACGCCTACGCCGTGAACAGCCAGGCCAAGTACGCCAAGGCCCTGGCCAACGGCGACATCGGCTCGGAGCTCGTCCCCGTCGCGGTCCGCTCCACCGAGCAGGGCTGGGGCCTCGCCACCGCCGACGAGCTGCCGCGACCCGGCACCACCGTCGAGGGCATCGCGAACCTCAAGACGCCGTTCCGCCCCGGCGGCCGCGTCACCGCCGGCAACGCCTCCCCGCTCACCGACGGCGCCACCGCCGCCCTCCTGGCCTCCGGCGACACGGCCGCCGAGCTGGGCCTGCCCGTCGCGATGCGCCTGGTCTCCTCCGCGTTCGCCGGCGTCGACCCGTCGATCATGGGCTACGGCCCCGTCCCGGCCACCGAGAAGGCGCTCGCCCAGGCCGGCCTGACGATCGACGACATCGGCCTGTTCGAGATCAACGAGGCCTTCGCCGTGCAGGTGCTGAGCTTCCTCGACCACTACGGCATCGCCGACGACGACGAGCGCGTCAACCCGTACGGCGGCGCCATCGCCATGGGTCACCCGCTGGCCAGCTCGGGCGTGCGCCTGATGATGCAGCTCGCGCACCAGTTCGCGAAGCACCCCGAGGTCCGGTACGGCATCACCACCATGTGCGTGGGCCTCGGCCAGGGCGGCACCGTGATCTGGGAGAACCCGCACCACGCCGACTACTCCGGCCACACCACCGCGACGGACGAGGAGAACTGACCCCGATGACCGAGAACACCTCCGGCGTCCGCGCCGAGCGCGTCACCCACTCGCGCGTCCGCGACGTCGAGCTCCCGGGCGGCGCGGGCACCCTCGCGCTCGTCACCCTGGACAACGGCCTCGACCACACCAAGCCCAGCACCCTGGGCCCCGAGGGCATGGCCGAGCTCACCGCGGCGCTCACCGCGCTCCAGGAGCGCGCGGGCCGCGGCGAGATCGCGGCCGTCGCCGTCACGGGCAAGCCGTACTTCCTCGCCGCGGGCGCGGACCTGCTGCAGGTCTCCACCGTCACGTCGCACGAGCAGGCGCTCGAGCTGGGCCGCTCCGGGCACGCCGCATACGAGCTGCTGCACACGATGGGCGTGCCCACCTTCGCGTTCGTCAACGGCCTCGCCCTCGGCGGCGGCCTCGAGGTCGCGCTCAACTGCGACTACCGCACCGTGTCGTCCGACGCCCCCGCGCTCGGCCTGCCCGAGACCGGCCTCGGCCTCGTGCCCGGCTGGGGCGGCGCCTACCTGGTGCCGCGCCTGGTCGGCATCGAGAAGGCCGTCGACGTCATCCTCACGCGCCCCGCGGCGCAGAAGCCGTTCAAGGCGGCCGAGGCGGCGCAGATCGGCCTCGTGGACCAGCTCTTCGAGGCGGCCGACTTCCTCGAGCAGTCGATCCTGTGGGCCTCGCGCGTGCTGCGCGGCGAGGTCGAGGTGCCCCGCCGCGAGCTGGACCCGCAGCCCGTGTGGGACGCGGTCGTCGCGGCCACGCGCCAGCGGCTCGACGCCGTCGTCGCCGGCTCGCGCCCCGCGCCCGGGCGCGCCCTCGACCTGCTCGCCGCCGCCCGCACGGCGACGCGCGCCGAGGCCTTCGCCGCCGAGGACCAGGCGCTGGCCGACCTCATCATGTCCGACGAGATGCGCGCCAGCGTCTACGCGTTCCAGCTCGTCTCGGGCGGCAAGAAGCCGGTCGGCGCGCCCGACAAGAGCCTCGCCCGCCCCGTCACCCGCGTCGGCATCGTCGGCGCCGGCCTCATGGCCGCGCAGATCGCCCTGCTCGTCGCCCAGCGCCTCGGCGTGCCCGTCGTCATGCGCGACCTGGACCAGGAGCGGGTCGACAAGGGCCTGGGCTTCGTCCGCGCCACCGTCGAGAAGCTGGTCGGTCGCGGCCGGATGACGCCGGAGGCCGCCGCACGGATCGTCGCGAGCGTGCACGGCACCACCGAGATCGGCGAGTTCGCCTCGTGCGACGTGGTGGTCGAGGCCGTCACCGAGGTGATGGGCCTGAAGAAGAAGGTCTTCGCCGAGCTCGAGGGCATCGTCTCCCCCGAGACGATCCTCGCGACCAACACCTCGGCCCTGTCCGTCACCGAGATGGCCGCCGACCTGCAGCACCCCGAGCGCGTGGTGGGGATCCACTTCTTCAACCCGGTGGCCCAGATGCCGCTGGTCGAGGTGGTGCAGGCCACGGAGACCTCCGACGAGGCGCTCGCCACCGCGTTCGCCATCACGAAGAAGCTCCGCAAGACGGCCGTCCTGGTCGCCGACCGCCCCGGCTTCGTGGTCAACCGCCTGCTGGTCCTCGTCATGGGCAAGGTCGTCGAGGCGATCGAGAACGGCACGTCCGTCGAGGTCGCCGACACGGCCCTCGCGCCGCTCGGCTTCCCGATGCCCACCTTTGAGCTGTTCGACCTGGTGGGGCCGGCCGTGGGCCTGCACGTGCTCACCTCGCTGCGCGAGGACCTCGGCGACCGGTTCCCGACGTCGCCGGGCCTGGAGAAGCTCGTGGCCGACGGCACGAAGGTCGTCCTGGACCGGCCCGCGCCCGGGCTGCCGAAGCCGGTGGACCCGGCGATCCAGGCCGTGTTCGGCGAGGCCCTGCCCGCCGGTGCCACGGGCCGCCAGGGCACCCCGGTGCTCGACGCCGCCGGCGTCCTCGACGCGGTGCTCACCGCGCTGACCGTCGAGGTGGGCCACATGCTCGACGAGGGCGTCGTGGCCGGGCCGTCCCAGATCGACCTGTGCATGATCCTCGGCGCCGGGTGGGGCTTCCACACCGGCGGCATCACGCCGTACCTGGACCGCTCCGGGTACTCCGAGAAGGTCCTCGGGCGCCGCATCCTGCCGGACGGCGTCGCGAACGTCCCCGAGGCCGTCGCCTGACGCAGGCCGACACCACCTGACACCTCCTCCTCGGGGCGGGGCCGGGCCACGAGCCCGCCTCCCCGCCGACGGCCGGTCCCCTCTCTCGGGGCCGGCCGTCGGCGTGTCCGCCCCGTGCCAGGTGACCCCGGCCGTGTGAGACTCCCGGCATGACGCGGACGATCGGGATCGAGGAGGAGTTTCTCCTGGTGGGCGACGACGGGCGGCCGGTGGCGCGAGCCAGCGAGGCGCTGGAGGTCACCGACACACCACCCGCCTCGCCCGAGACCGGTGGGGGCGCCCTCGACACGGAGTTCATGGAGGAGCAGCTCGAGACGGCGACGCACCCGCGCCGCGATCTCACCGAGCTCGCCGCCGAGGTCCGCGCCGGCCGGGAGCGCGCCCAGACGGCGGCCGACCAGGTCGGGGCGCGCGTGGCGGCGCTGGCCACCTCCCCGTGGCCGTTCGAAGGCACGACCGTGGCCCGGCTGCGCTACCTCGAGGCGCGGGCGGCGTTCGGCCTCACGGCCCGCGAGCAGCTCACGAGCGGCTGCCACGTGCACGTGGCGGTCGCCGACGACGCCGAGGGCGTCGCGGTTCTCGACCGGATCGGGCCCTGGCTGTCGGTGCTGCTCGCGCTCAGCGCCAACTCCCCGTTCTGGCAGGGCGAGGACTCGGGCTTCGCGAGCTACCGCTCGCAGGTGTGGGCGCGCTGGCCCACGTCGGGGCCGGCCCGCTCGTTCGGCTCGCCCGAGGCGTACCGGCAGGCGGTCGACGACCTCGTCGCGACCGGCACGATCCTCGACCGGGACATGGTCTACTTCGACGCCCGGCTGTCGTCGCGCTACCCCACCGTGGAGGTCCGCGTCGCCGACGTCTGCCTCGACGCCGACACCGCGACCCTGCTGGGCGCCCTCGCCCGCGGCCTGGTCGAGACGGCGGCCCGCGAGGCGGCCGACGGGCTCGCCGCGCCGGTGCTGCGCCCCGAGCTGCTGCGCACCGCCTCGTGGCGGGCCGGACGGTCGGGGCTGGCCACCGAGCTGCTGTCCCCGGGTACGTGGCGTCCCGCGCCGGCGCACGACGTCGTCGGCCAGCTCGTCGCGCACGTGCGGGACGCGCTGGTCGACGCCGGGGACCTCGACGCCGTCACCGACCTGCTCGGGCGGCTGTGGGCCGCCGGCGACGGGGCCGCGCGGCAGCGCGCCTGGCACGCCGAGTCGGGCGACCTGCGCGCCGTCGTCGACCGCGCCGTGGCCGCCACGCACGCCTGAACGACGGGCAGCGGGCGTCTGGCGCCGCAGACCGTCGCATCAGTCGTCCCAGCCCATCCGCAGCACCTCGAACGGCGTCGCGTGCTGCACGCCGAGGCGCGGTCCGGTGGCGGACGTCATCCGGCCGAGGAACTCCGCCGGGTCGAAGTGCTCCCACCCCAGCCCGTCCAGGTACGCAGCGTGCGCGCGCAGGGACGCGACGCCCGCGTCGAAGGTCGCGGTGACGTCCACGCCGTGCTCGGCGTCGGGCGACCCCGCCACCCACACCTGGCGGACGCCGCCCCACGGCTCGAGCCCGTCGGCCTCGAGCTGGTCGGTGAAGACCCAGCGGTTGCCGGCGTCGCGCACGGCGTCGACGACGGCGCGACCGGTGGCGATGTGGTCGGCCTGGTTGAGCATCCCCCCGGGGAACGTCTCGCGATAGTTGCCGGTGATTACCACCTCGGGGCGGTGCCGGCGCACGGCGCCCGCGATCGCGCGGCGCAGCGGCAGGCCGTACTCGATCACCCCGTCCGCGAAGCCGAGGAACTCGACGTCGTCGACGCCCACGGCCCGCGCGGAGGCGACCTGCTCGGCCTCACGCACCCGGCGCGCCTCGTCGGGGTGCATGCCGTCGATCCCGGCCTCGCCGCTGGTCACCATCGTGTAGACCACGCGCTTGCCCTGCCCCGTCCAGGGCGCGACCGCCGCCGCGGCGCCGAACTCCATGTCGTCGGGGTGGGCCACCACCGCGAGCGCCGTCGTCCAGGTCTCGTCGAGGGGGCGCAGCGGGCTGCCCTCGCCCGCGCGGTCGGACGTCGTCATGCCGACCACGCTAGCGACTCAGTACGTCGTCAGCCCGTGGGAGCGGAAGACGTCGCGCACGGCCTCGGTCGCCTCGGGCGTCGGCGGCTC
The DNA here is from genome assembly GCF_042728595.1 of Isoptericola sp. NPDC060185. NCBI lineage: Bacteria > Bacillati > Actinomycetota > Actinomycetes > Micrococcales > Promicromonosporaceae > Isoptericola > Isoptericola sp. NPDC060185. The sequence continues at coordinate 86,095 of NZ_JBHWYY010000002.1, forward strand.
GGTGTCCTCGAGCTCGTAGGCCCGGCCCAGCTCGGCCCACTTGTCGCGGGCCATCTGGTGGAAGGGCAGCACCTCGACGCGCTCCACCGTCCCGGGGCGCACGGCCTCGATGTCGGCCGCGTGCCGCGCGACGGCGGCGACGTTCTCCGGGTCGTCGGTGAGGCCGGGCACCAGCACGAACCGCACCCAGACCTTGACGCCGCGCTCGGCGAGGCGACGCCCGAACCGCAGCGTGGGGGCCAGCGAGCGCCCCGTGACGCGGCGGTAGGTCTCCTCGTCGCCGGCCTTGATGTCGAGCAGCACCAGGTCGGTGTTCTCGAGCATCGCGTCGGTCGCGTTGGCCCCGAGGAAGCCCGAGGTGTCGAGCGTCGTGTGCACCCCGAGCTCCTTCGCGCCCCGCAGGACCCGCGCGGCGAACGCGGGCTGCATGAGCACCTCGCCGCCCGAGAGCGTGAGGCCGCCGCCGGTCGCCGAGAAGATCCCGCGGTAGCGGGCCACGCGGGCCAGCAGGTCCTCGGCGCGGACGGGCTCGCCGTCCTTCATCGCGAGGGTGTCGGGGTTGTGGCAGTACAGGCACCGCAGCGGGCAGCCGCTGAGGAAGACGGTGAGCCGGGTTCCCGGCCCGTCGACCGCGGTGACGAGCTCCCAGGAGTGCACGGACCCGAGCTCGCCCGAGCGCATGAGCGCCAGTCGCTCCGAGCGCTCGACGTCGACGGGCTCGAGGCCCTGGGGTCCGGCGCCGGCCCGGCGCGGGGAGGGGGCGTCCAGCAGCACCGGGCCGGCAGTCATGGTGGTCATCTCTCAGATCGCCCCGTGGAAGGTCCGCGACAGCACGTCGAGCTGCTGCTCGCGGGTCAGCCGCACGAAGTTCACCGCGTAGCCGGAGACGCGGATCGTGAGCTGCGGGTACTTCTCCGGGTGCTCCATCGCGTCCTCGAGGGTCTCGCGCACGAGGACGTTGACGTTCATGTGGTAGCCGTCGGCGCCCACCGAGGCGTCGAGCAGGCCGGCGAGGTTCGCCACCTGCTCCTCGCGGGTGCGGCCGAGGCCGGACGGCACGACGGTGTTGGTCAGCGAGATCCCGTCCTGCGCCTCGGCGTAGGGCAGCTTCGCCACCGACAGCGCGGAGGCGAGCATGCCGTGCGTGTCCCGGCCGTTCATCGGGTTCGCGCCGGGCGAGAAAGGCTCACCCGCGCGGCGACCGTCCGGGGTGTTCCCGGTGGCCTTGCCGTAGACCACGTTGGACGTGATCGTCAGCACCGACTGGGTGGGCACCGCGTCGCGGTACATGCGGTGGCTGCGGATCTTGGCCATGAACGACTCGACCAGCTCGACGGCGATGGCGTCGACGCGGTCGTCGTCGTTGCCGTAGGCCGGGTAGTCGCCGTCGGTCTCGTAGTCGACGACGATGCCGCGCTCGTCCGTCACCGGCGTGACGGTGGCGTACCGGATCGCCGACAGCGAGTCCGCCGCGACCGACAGGCCGGCGACGCCGCAGGCCATGGTGCGCAGCACGTCCTTGTCGTGCAGGGCCATCTCGAGCCGCTCGTACGCGTACTTGTCGTGCGACCAGTGGATGCAGTTGAGAGCCTCGACGTACGTCTCGGCGAGCCAGTCCATGGTGCGGTCGAAGCGGGCGCGCACGTCGTCGTAGTCGAGCGGCAGGCCCGGCACGACGGCGGGGAACGCCGGCGAGACCTGTTTCCCGGTGACCTCGTCCTTGCCCCCGTTGATGGCGTAGAGCAGCGCCTTGGCGAGGTTGACGCGGGCGCCGAAGAACTGCATCTGCTTGCCCACCGCCATCGGCGAGACGCAGCACGCGATGGCCGCGTCGTCGCCCCACGCGGGGCGGATCTGCTCGTCCGACTCGTACTGCACGGCGGACGTGTCGATCGACACCTTCGCGCAGAAGTCCTTGAACCCGCGGGGCAGCCGCGGGCTCCAGAAGACCGTCATGTTCGGCTCGGGCGCCGGGCCCAGGTTGTACAGGGTCTGCAGGAAGCGGAACGAGTTCTTGGTGACGAGCGGGCGGCCGTCGTCGCCCATGCCGCCGATGGTCTCGGTCACCCACGTCGGGTCGCCGGAGAACAGGGCGTCGTACTCGGGGGTGCGCAGGAAGCGCACGATGCGCAGCTTGATGACGAAGTCGTCGACGATCTCCTGCGCCTCGGCCTCGGTGAGGCGGCCGGCCTGCAGGTCCCGCTCGATGTAGACGTCGAGGAAGGTCGACGTGCGCCCGAGGGACATCGCGGCGCCGTTCTGCTCCTTCACCGCGGCGAGGTAGCCGAAGTAGAGCCACTGCACGGCCTCGCGCGCCGTCGTCGCGGGGCCCGAGATGTCGTAGCCGTAGGCCGCGGCCATCTCCTTGAGCTCGCCGAGCGCACGGATCTGCTCGGCGTGCTCCTCACGCTCGCGCACGACGGACTCGCTGAAGGGCTGGGCGTCGAGGCCGAGCTTGTCGACCTTCTTCGCGGCGACCAGCTGGTCGACGCCGTACAGGGCCACCCGGCGGTAGTCGCCGATGATGCGGCCGCGGCCGTAGGCATCGGGCAGCCCGGTGATGATGTGGGAGCTGCGCGCGGCGCGCACCGCGGGCGGGTAGACGTCGAAGACGCCCTGGTTGTGCGTCTTGCGGTACTCGGTGAAGACCTTCTTGAGTTCCTGGTCGACCGGGTAGCCGTAGGTCTCCAGCGCTCCCTCGACCATGCGCCAGCCGCCGTTCGGCATGATCGCGCGCTTGAGCGGGGCGTCGGTCTGCAGGCCGACGATCAGCTCGGCGTCGCGGTCGATCCAGCCAGGGCCGTGCGCGGTGATGCCCGCCGGCGTGTGCGGGTCGACGTCGTAGACGCCCTTCTCGCGCTCGGCGGGGAACATCGCCGACAGCTTCGCCCACACCCCCGTGGTACGCGCCGTCGGTCCCTCGAGGAACCCGTCGTCGCCGGTGTAGGGGGTGTAGTTGCGCTGGATGAAGTCGCGCACGTCGATGCCGTCGCACCAGGGTCCCGGGGTGAAGCCCGTCCAGGCGGTGGTCGTGGTGGGTGCCGCGTCGGTGGTCATAGGGAGCCCCCTCCTTTTGAGGTATGACCACAGCCTATTCGTGAAAGACTTCACAAGCGAGACCGAGGGGCTGTGACGTCGCAGACACCTCGATCCAGGGCGGATTCAGTCCAGGACGGCGCCCGGCGGGGAGGCCGCGAGGGCGAGCGCCTCGCGAGCGGTCGCGGCGACGACGTCGGGGCGGTCCGGCCCGTCCCACGGCTTCCCGTGGGAGACCCAGGCCGTGCGCGTGCCGGCCGCCCGGCCGGCGGCCACGTCCGCGTGGGCGGCATCGCCGACCATCCAGACGTCGCGGCGGTCGACGTCGGCCGCGCCGAGGCGCTCGAGGGCCACCTCGAGCAGTCGGGGGTCGGGCTTCGCGAACCCCTCCTCCTCCGAGACGACGATCGCGTCCACGTGAGCCTCGAGGCCGCACCGGGCGACCTTCCCCCGCTGCTGCGCCGACGTCCCGTTGGTCACGATCGCGACCCGGTGCCCGGCCCCGCGCAGCACGTCCAAGGCGAAGATCACGCCGTCGTAGGCCCGGACGCCGTCGACGATCCCTTCCCGGAACCGGTCGATCGCCGACGGGACGTCGTCGTCCCAGCCGAGCCGGCCGATCAGCAGCCGCGCCAGCGCCTCCTTGGACCCATGGCCGTCCTCGTCGACCGCGACGATCTCGGCGAGGTCGTCGGCCGTGCCGCCTGCGGCGTCGAGCTCGCCCGACACCCACGACACGAACGCCTCCGTGCGGCCCACCAGCGTGTTGTCGAGGTCCAGAAGCCAGATCATGACCGGAGGCTACCGAGCCCGCGCGCCGCAGCGCCGAGCGTCTCGGCCGAGCGCGACCCCGCTCCGTCCGGATCAGTGCGGGGTCAGCGCCGGGCGAGCGCCGCGAGCGCGTCGCGCACGGCGTCCTCGGCCCGCATCCGCTGCTGGCCGATGATCTGGTCGCGGCTGGCGTGGTCGAGGAACCGCGCCGGCAGCCCGACGTGCACGAACGGCGTCCGCACGCCCTGCTCGGTGGCGCGCTGCGCCGTCATCGCGCCGACCCCGCCGTCGACGACGCCGTCCTCGATCGTGAGCACCAGGTCGTGCTCGCCGGCGAGCTTCACCAGCGCCTCCGGCACCGGCAGCACCCACGTGGGCGCGACGACGTCGACCGTGAGGCCGTGGGCCGCGAGCGACTCGCCGGCCGCGAGCGCCGTGCCCACCATCGAACCGACGCCGACCACGAGCACCCTGGCGTCCGAGGTCGCGGCGCCCGCGCCCGGCTCGTGCCGCGCGACGACGTCCACGCCGTCCAGCTCCTCCACGGCCGGGATCGCGTCCCCCAGCGCGCTCTTGGCGTAGCGCACGACGGTCGGCGCGTCGTCCACGTCCACGGCGGCGCGCAGGGCGGCACGCAGGGTGGGCTCGTCGCGCGGCGCGGCCAGGCGCAGGCCCGGCACGATGCGCAGCATCGCCATGTCCCACATGCCGTTGTGGCTGGCGCCGTCGTCGCCGGTGATGCCGGCGCGGTCCAGGACGAAGGTCACGCCCGCCCGGTGCAGCGCCACGTCCATGAGGACCTGGTCGAACGCCCGGTTGAGGAACGTCGCGTAGACGGCCACCACGGGGTGCAGCCCGGCGAACGCCATGCCCGCCGCGGACGTCGCGGCGTGCTGCTCGGCGATGCCGACGTCGAAGGTGCGATCGGGGAACTCCTGCGCGAACGGCGCGAGGCCGACGGGGTGCAGCATCGCCGCGGTGATCGCCACGACGTCGGGCCGGTCGCGCCCGATCTTGACGATCTCGTCGGCGAAAACCGAGGTCCACCCGAAGCGCGACGGCGCGACGGGCAGGCCCGTCTCGGGGTGGATGCGCCCGACGGCGTGGAACCGGTCGGCCACGTCCTGCTCGGCGGGCGTGTAGCCGCGCCCCTTCTCCGTGATCGCGTGCACGATGACCGGCCCGCCGTACGCGCGGGCGCGGCGCAGCGCGTGCTCCATGGCGGCCACGTCGTGCCCGTCGACCGGGCCGATGTACTTCAGGCCCAGGTCCTCGAACATGCCCTGCGGCGCGACGACGTCCTTGAGGCCCTTCTTCAGCCCGTGCAGCCAGTCGTAGGCGAAGCGGCCCGGGGCGCCCGTGCGGTGCAGGGTGCGCTTGCCCCAGGACAGGAACGCCTCGTACCCGCGGGTGGTGCGCAGGGTGTTGAGGTGGTTCGCGACGCCGCCGATGGTGGGCGAGTACGACCGCCCGTTGTCGTTGACGACGACGACGAGGCGGCGGTCCTGCGAGGCCGCGATGTTGTTGAGGGCCTCCCACGCCATGCCGCCGGTGAGCGCGCCGTCGCCGATGACGGCCGCGACGTGCTTGTCCGGGCGGCCCTGGACGGCGTTGGCCTTCGCGATGCCGTCGGCCCACGACAGCGCCGTCGACGCGTGCGAGTTCTCGACGACGTCGTGCTCCGACTCGGCGCGCGACGGGTAGCCGGACATGCCGCCGGCCTTGCGCAGCGCCGAGAAGTCCTGGCGGCCGGTGAGCAGCTTGTGCACGTAGGCCTGGTGCCCGGTGTCGAACACGAGGGTGTCGCGCGGCGAGGCGAAGACGCGGTGCAGGGCGATCGTCAGCTCGACGACGCCCAGGTTCGGCCCCAGGTGCCCCCCGGTGCGCGACACCTGGTCGACGAGGAAGGCCCGGATCTCCGCCGCGAGCTGTGTCGTCTGGTCCGGCGACAGCCGGCGGACGTCCTCCGGCGAGCCGATGCTGCTCAGCAGGCTCATGCGTTCCTCCCCGTTCATGACCACACCACAATAGGCGGTCCGCAGCGTCCCACAGGCCGTCCGCCGACACCTCCCGACGCCGCACGGGGTAGTTTCGACCCTGCCGACGGGAACACGTGACCGCCGGCGAGCGTTCGGCAGGGGGACGACCGAAGGAAGCTCGTCCTCTCCCGACACACCTCTCAGGGGACACCTGTGCGCTTTCTCGACGGGCAGCAGCCCACCACCGACCTCACCTACGGCGACGTCTTCATGGTCCCGTCCCGCTCGGACGTGACCAGCCGGTTCGACGTCGACCTCGCCACGGACGACGGCACCGGCACCACGATCCCCGTGGTCGTCGCGAACATGACGGCCGTCGCGGGACGCCGGATGTCGGAGACCGTCGCCCGGCGCGGCGGCATCGCGATCATCCCCCAGGACATCCCGGTGGACGTCGTCGCCGACGTCGTGGCCGACGTGAAGTCCAAGGACCCGGTCATCGAGACGCCTGTCGTCGTCGCCCCCACGGACACCGTCTCCACGGTGCTCACCCTGCTGGGCAAGCGGGCGCACGGCGCGGCCGTCGTGGTCGCCGACGGCAAGCCCGTGGGCGTCGTCACCGAGGGCGACTGCGCGGCCGTCGACCGGTTCGCGCAGGTGCACCAGGTGATGTCGGCCGACGTGGTCGCGCTCGACGCGGCCCAGCTCGAGGCGGACGGCCTGGAGGCCACGTTCGAGCGGATGCACGCCGCCAAGATCCACCTCGCGCCCGTGGTGCGCGACGGCGTCCTCGCGGGCGTCCTCACGCGCAAGGGCGCGGTCCGCTCCTCGGTGTACCGCCCGGCGCTCGACGCCGCGGGCCGCCTGCGCATCGGCGCCGCCGTCGGGATCAACGGCGACGTCGCCGCCAAGACCCGCGAGCTCCTGGACGCCGGCGTGGACGTGCTCGTCGTCGACACCGCGCACGGGCACCAGTCGACCATGCTGCGGGCGCTGGAGGCCGTGCGCTCCGTCGACCCGCAGGTGCCGGTCGTCGCGGGCAACGTCGTGACGGCCGACGGGGTGCGCGACCTCGTCGCCGCGGGCGCGGACATCATCAAGGTGGGCGTCGGCCCGGGCGCCATGTGCACCACGCGCATGCAGACCGCCGTGGGGCGCCCGCAGTTCTCCGCGGTGCTCGAGTGCGCCGCCGCCGCGCGCGAGCTCGGCAAGCACGTGTGGGCCGACGGCGGCGTGCGGCACCCACGCGACGTCGCCCTCGCCCTGGCCGCGGGCGCCTCGCAGGTCATGGTCGGCTCCTGGTTCGCCGGCACGTACGAGTCGCCCGGCGACCTGCACGACGACGGCACCGGCCGTCTCTACAAGGACTCGTTCGGCATGGCCTCGGCCCGCGCCGTCGCCGCCCGCACCGCCGGGGCGGGCTCCGCCTTCGGCCGGGCGCGCAAGGCCCTGTACGAGGAGGGCATCTCCACCGGGAAGATGTACCTCGACCCGCGCCGCCCGGGCGTGGAGGACCTCCTGGACGAGATCACCTCCGGCCTGCGCTCGAGCTGCACCTACGCGGGCGCCGCCAGCCTGCCGGAGTTCCACGAGCGGGCGCTGGTCGGCGTCCAGTCCGCCGCGGGGTACGCCGAGGGCATGCCGGTCGCCACGAGCTGGTGACCCGGTGACGACCCCGTCCACGGGAGGGGCGGCGGGCCCGGAGCCCGCCGCCCCGCTCCCCTCCGCCCACCCCGTCCACCCCGCCCGCGCCCAGCTCGTCGCGCTGGCGTCCGACCCGGGCTTCCTGGGCGACTGGGGCCTCGCGCGCGGGGAGCTGGACACCGCCTCGGCCCGCCCGGCAGCCGTGCTCGTGCTGTTCGGCGTGCTCGACGACCTCGCCGCGGACCACAACGCCCAGGCCCTCGCCGTCGCGCACGACCTCGACGTCCTGCTCCTGGAGCGCGCGACGACGCTGCGCTCCCACGCCGGGCAGGTCGCGTTCCCGGGCGGGCGGGCGGAGGACGGCGAGACGGCCGTCGACGCGGCGCTGCGCGAGGCGGTCGAGGAGACCGGCCTCGACGCCGGCGGCGTCGAGGTGCTGGGCACCCTCGCCGAGCTCCCGATGCCGGTGAGCAACCATCTCGTCACCCCGGTGCTGGGGTGGTGGGCACGGCCCACGCCCGTGCGCGTGGTGGACGTCGCCGAGTCGGCGCACGTCTTCCGCGCCCCCGTCGCCGACCTGCTCGACCCCGAGCACCGCGTGACGACGGTCCTGCGCCGCGGCGGCCGCACCTGGCGGGGCCCCGGGTTCGAGGTGCTCGACGGCGCCGGCGTGCCGCACCTGGTCTGGGGCTTCACGGCGGGGATCCTCGACGCCGCGTTCGACCGGCTCGGGTGGACCGAACCGTGGGACCGCGCCCATGAGCGCGATCTCTGAGCGCCTCGGACCCCGGGTGGCCGCTGAGAGCGTGACCTCGTCCGATCGACGGAGGCGGGCCTGGCACGGGCTGCCGCAGGATCGGAACGTCCAGTCCCCGTTCCCCTCGGAGGTCCCCGTGCTCCTCGCAATCCTCGACTTCACGACGTCCGCCGTCGACCGGCCCGCCGCCCTCGCCCAGTTCGACCAGGAGGCCGACCGGGTGCGCGCCATGCCGGGAAACGTCACCTTCCGGGTCTACGCCGCCCGCGAGGACGACACGGCCATCACCGTCGTCCACGAGTGGGAGGACGAGGCCTCCATGGCGGGCTACCTGGGGTCCGCCACCTTCGCACGATGGGGCGAGGTGCTCCGTCCGATGATGACCGGGGACCCGCGGAGCAGGCGATTCCGGGCCGACCTGCCGGAGGCGGCGGCCTGACCGGCGCAGCGACGCACGCCGAGGATCGACCCGTGCGAGACCGTCGATGACCCGCAGCGCCTACGCCTTCGTCCGCACGTTCGCGCCGGAGCCGGCTCGGGACCTGTGCCCGGACCGCCACTACCTGCTCTGCGCCTCCGCCGGGACCCTCCGGCTGGAGGCGCAGGGCCAGGTCTGGTTGCTGCCGCCGGCGCGAGCCGCTCTGATCGAGGCAGGACAGCCGATCCGGGTGAGTGTCACCCGACCGGCCACGACCGCGTCAGTCCTCTTCGACACCGGGTTCGCCCCGCCGCCGCCCGCCCCCTTGGTGGTGTTCGACCTCGACCCGTTGTCGCGCGCTCTGCTGGCCGAGTGCCGCACCTGGGGCGAGGCCGACGACACCCTGACGCCGTACGCGGAGACGATGTTCTCCGCACTCGCCGCGGTCACCTGGCGGCTGGCCGAGCGGCCGAGCCCGGTCGTCGTGCCCGCGGGCCGGTCACCGGAGCTGCGCCGAGCCCTCGACCTGACGCGGCAGCGTCTCGGCGGCGAGCTCCGCTTCGAGCACGTCGCCGCCGACGTCGGCCTCGCGCCGCGGTCGCTGGCGCGGCGCTTCGAGGAGGAGACCGGCGCGACCTGGCGGGCGGTCGTGCGGCGCATGCGCGTGCTGGCAGCGATCGAGGAGCTCGCCGCCGGCGACCTCCCGGTCACCACGATCGCCCACGAGGTCGGGTACGCCTCCCTGTCGGCGTTCAACGCCGCGTTCCGGGAGCTGACCGGCCGCACGCCGACGGAGTACCGGACCAGCCTCCGGGTCTGACCGGGGGTGAGGACGCCGCGCGCGGCCGCGCCGACGACGGGCCCACGGTGCCAGGGCTGGGCGTCGGGGATGATGGTCGGCGTGCCTGCCGCCGAGATCGACGTCGACCTCCCGCTGACCCGCGCGCTGCTCGCCGAGCAGCACCCCGACCTGGCCGATCGCCCGCTGGAGCTCGTCGCGCACGGCTGGGACAACGTCATGGTGCGCCTCGGCGACGACCTGGCCGTGCGGCTGCCGCGCCGCGCGCTGGCCGCGCCCCTCGTCGAGCACGAGCAGCAGGCGCTGCCCGCGCTGGCCGGTCGCCTGCGCGCGACGGTGCCCGACGTCGTCGTGCCGGTGCCCGTGCGCGTCGGACGACCGAGCAAGCCTCTCGGCTACCCGTGGTCCTGGAACGTGGTGCCGTGGGCGGACGGCGTCAGCGCGGAGGCGACGCCACCGGAAACCCGCACCGCCTGGGCGGGCACGCTCGGCCGCCTGCTCGCCGCGGTGCACTCCCCCGCCTCCGACGACGCGCCGCCCAACCCCGTGCGCGGCGTCCCGCTGCGCGATCGTGCCGAGGCGCGTGAGCCCGCCACCCTCGACGAGCGTCTGGCGGCGGTCCCGCCGGGGGCCCGCACGGCCGCGCGACGCGTCTGGGAACACGCTCTGGAGGTCCCCGCCTTCGACGGACCGCCCGTGTGGCTGCACGGTGACCCGCACCCGGCGAACCTGGTGGTGGCGCCCGGCGGGGACGGCGGGCCGGACCGGCTGGCCGCCGTCGTCGACTGGGGCGACGTGACCTCCGGCGACCCGGCCTCCGACCTCGGCTCGCTGTGGCTGTGCTTCGACGCGGACGGACACGCGGCGTGCCGGGCCGAGGTCCAGGCCCGGGCGAACGGCGGCCGCGGGTGGGACGACGCCACGTGGGCCCGCGCCGCGGGCTGGGCGCTGCTGTACGCCACGAACATGCTCGCGCACCCCGAGCAGCACCCGCGCATGGTGCCGATCGGTCGGCACGCCCTCGCGGCGCTGCTCGACGGCGCCGCCTGAGCGGCGGACGGCGCTGCGGACGGCATCGCTGCGGCAGACTCGGGGCATGGCCCGCGACGCGCAGCAGACCACCTGGACCGACGCCGACCCCCGCGCGTTCGTCGCCGCCGTGGCCCGCCCCGCGCGCCGGCGGGACGCCGAGGCCCTGCTCGCCCTGATGGAGCGCGCCACCGGGCAGCCCGCGCGGATGTTCGGCACGTCGATCGTGGGGTTCGGCGAGTACCGGTACGCGTACGCGAGCGGCCGGACCGGCCACGCCGCCGCGGCCGGATTCTCCCCGCGCGCGACCGCGTGCGTCGTCTACCTCTCCGACGGCGTCGACGCGCACGCCGACGCGCTCGCGCGCCTCGGGCCGCACACGGCGGGCGTGGGGTGCCTGTACCTCAAGGACCTCGCCCAGGTGGACCTCGACGTCCTCGAGGAGATCGTCGCCGCGTCCTACGCCGCGCTCACCGCGGGGACGTACGGGCTGCGGGCGCGCGAGGGCGGCGACCCCTCGCCCCGGTGAGGGACAGTCGGTAACGATCAGTCGGTGACGATCAGTCGGTAACGATCAGTCGGTGACGGTCAGTCGGTGACGGTCAATCGGCGGCGAGCACCGCCGGGTCGGCGCCGCGCGCCTCGAGCGCACCCCGCACGGCGGCAAGGGCACGGTCGTAGACGGCGTCGTCCTCGAGCAGGAGCGAGCCGTCGTTGGCCGCGTTCAGCATCGCGTTGATCTCGAAGGCGAGCTGGTCGACGTCCGTGCCGCCCGCGAGCTCCCCGGACTCCACGGCGAGCTCCGCGTGCCGGCGCAGGTACGACGTCCAGTCGCGGTGGGCCGCGACGACCGCGTCGCGCACCGCGCCGTCCTGCGTGTCGAACTCGACCTCCACCGTGCGGAAGAAGCACCCGCCCGCGAAGACCCTGCGGCGGGAGTAGTCCGTCCAGCGCCGCACCAGCGACCACAGCCGGGCGAGACCGGGCACCGCCTCCCGGGCGGGCTCGACGACCGCCTCGACGAAGATCCCGCGGGCGTGCTCCACGGCGGCGAGCTGCAACCCCTCCTTGCCCCCGAACAGCCCGGCGATCCCGCTCTTGTTCACCGGCAGCCGCGAGGCCAGCGAGCCGAGGGTGACGGCTTCGAGCCCGCGCACCGAGGCCTCCTGGACGGCGAGATCGAGGACCGCGCGGCGCGACCGGTCGCCGCGCACGCGGCGGCCGTCGGCGGGCCCGTCGTGCGGGGTGGTCGGCGTCTCGGCGGTCACGAGTTGAGTGTACGACCGTTCGTTCAGTGTTACTGTGCGAACGTTCGTACAGTTACCTCGCCCGCCCTCACCCTGGAGGCCGTCGTGCCCTACGTCCCCGCCCCCGTCAGCGCGGGCCTGCGCGCCCTGTCCGCGGTCGCTCCCCCGCTCGCGCTCCGGGTCGCCGCCCGGGCCTTCTGGTACGTCGGCCCACCGGCCGATGTCCGGCCGGCCGACCGCGCCGTGCACGAACGCGCCGAGCGTCGGGCGGTGGACGTCGACGGCGAGCGGGTCGTCACGTACCGGTGGGGCGACCACCAGGCGCCCGCGGTGCTCCTCGTGCACGGCTGGAAGAGCCGGGCCTCCCGGTTCGCGGGGCTCGTCGACGCCCTCGAGGCCGCCGGCCTGGGCGTGGTCGCGTTCGACGGCGTCGCCCACGGTGACTCGAGCGGCCGGCACATGTCCGCCCTCGAGCACCAGGCCGCGATCCGCGCCGCGCACCACGCCGAAGGGCCCTTCACCGCCGTCGTGGGGCACTCCCTGGGCGCCCTGGCGGCCGGGCTCGCGCTCGCCGACGGCCTCCCCGTCGACCGCTTCGCCTCCGTGGCGGCGATGACGGGCTTCGACGCGATCGCCGAGTCCTTCCTGCGCCTGGTCGGGATGCCCGCCGGGCTGCACGAGCGCTTCTGCAAGCACGTCGAGCGCACCTTCCCCGGCGACGTGCGCGACGTCCGCGCACGGATCGACCTCCTCGCGCACCCCGTCCCGGAGCGTGTCGCGACGCTCTTCGTCCAGGACGACGACGACCGCATGTCGCTGCCCGCCGGCGCGCCGCTCCTGCACGCGGCGGTGCCGGGAAGCGAGCTCTTCACCACCCGCGGGCTCGGGCACAACCGGGTGCTCGACGACCCCGCCGTCGTGGCGGCCGTCGTCGCCCACGTCACGGCGCCGCTGCCCCTCACCGTGAGACGGTGACCGGGCGGGCCGGGCGGCCCGCGTCGAACCCGGAAGGTGCGCCGTGCGCATCGCGATGGTCGGTGGCGCAGGACTGATCGGCAAGCTCCTCGTCGCGCTCCTGCGGGCGCGCGGTCGCGGCGTCGCGGCGCGCCGCCTGCCCGGCCCCGCCGCCCGGCTCGGCGTCGTGCACCTCGCCGACCGGCTCCCGCACCACTGACCACGCCGGCGCAGCAATCGAGGCAGATCTGCTCACGACGCCGCCGACGGCGAAGCGCCTCCCCGCGACGAGGCGGCAGCGCGCGGAACGCCCGGCGCCGGCGCGACGGGGTCCCCCGGCCCACGGGGCGGGTGCATGCTGTCGCGAGGGTCGACCGCGGCGGGCAGGAGCTGGGTCGCCAGCGCATCGGCGGTGGCCGCCAGCGTCTCGACATCCATCCCGGCGCGGCCCATGAACGTCAGGCCCTGCTGCGCGGCCAGCAGCGCCCGGGCGACGCCGACGGGGTCGACCGAGGCGCTCAGGTCACCCTCCGCCTGAGCCCGTCGCACCCCCTCGGTCAGCGCCGCCGCGATCCCCTCGTAGGCTCGCTGCGCCTCCGCGGCGACGACAGGATCGGCGGAAGCCAGCTCGGTGGTGCTGTTGGCGAGCAGGCACCCACGTCGGGCAGCCCTGCCGGCAGGATCACCCACCGGCATCAGCACGAACGAGCGCAGCGCGTCCACCGCGCGCGGAGCGGAGTCGATCGGCCCACGCACCGCGTGGTCGAGCGACGTCACGTACCGGCGCAGCACCCGGAGGAAGAGCTGGTGCTTGTCCCCGAACGCGGCGTAGAGGCTGCCCTTGCCCAGGCCGCTGACCCGCATGAGGTCCTGGAGCGACGTCGCCGCGTAGCCCGCGTCCCAGAACTGGTCACGGACCGAGCACAGCACCTCGTCCTCGTCGAACTGTCGTGGCCTCGCCATCGCCCCACGGTACCAATTCTTGACCGCTCGGTCCACCATGAATATCGTGGACCGTGCGGTCAACAACTGGTCCGCACGCCATGCCACCGCCGGCCGCCCCTCCGGCGGTTCACACCACATCGCAGAGGACGGCTTCCCATGGGTCAGCTCACCGACAGGACGGCGCTGGTCACCGGCGCGAGCACAGGCATCGGGTTCGCCACGGCGGAACGCTTCGTCGCCGAGGGCGCGCGCGTCTACCTCACCGGACGCCGGAAGCAGCCGCTCGACGCCGCGGCCCACGCGCTGGGCGACGAGGCGATCGCGATCCAGAACGACGTCTCCGACCTGGACGACCTCGACAGGCTGTTCGAACGGATCGCCGCGGACGGGAATCGCCTCGACATCCTCTTCGCGAACGCCGGCGGCGGCGGAGCCGGACAGCCCCTCGCCTCGCTCACGCCCGAGTCCTTCGACCACACCTTCGGGATCAACCTGCGTGGCACCGTCTTCACGGTCCAGAAGGCGCTCCCGCTGCTGAACGACGGCGGGAGCATCGTGCTCACCGGGTCCAGCTCGGCGCACCGCGGCACCGCCGGCTTCGGGGTCTACTCCGCCACCAAGGCGGCCATCAGGCAGCTCGGCCGGGTCTGGGCCGCCGAGCTCGCGCACCGCGGCCTGCGCGTCAACACGCTGGTGCCCGGCCCCACCGACACCCCGGGACTCCGCGGCCTCGCCGAGAACCCGGAGCAGGCGGGTGCGTTCCTCGACGAGCTGGCGAGCAGCACACCCCTGGGACGCGCCGCCGACCCGGCCGAGATCGCCAACGCCGTCCTCTTCCTGGCCTCGGACCAGTCCAGCTTCATCACGGGCAGCGAGCTGTTCGTGGACGGCGGCGAGGTCCAGGTCTACCCCTGACCCGTGCGGCGGAGCGTCGCGATCGGCGTCCTGGCGACGCGCCCGCCCGGCGCTCCCTGAGCACGACGGCGCCCCGCCCCTCCGCACAGGAGGGACGGGGCGCGGTCGTGATGCGGCGCCGCTCGTCAGGCGACTCTCGTGGCCGCCCGAGTCTGCGGTTCCGCTACGGGCCTCCGCCTCAGGCGACGAGCGAGCGCAGCACGTACTGCAGGATGCCGCCGTTGCGGTAGTAGTCCGCCTCACCGGGCGTGTCGATGCGCACCACGGCGTCGAACTCGACGGACGTGCCGTCGGCCTTGGTGGCGGTGACCTTGACCGTCTCCGGGGTGGCGCCGTCGTTCAGCGCGGTGATGCCCGCGATGTCGAACGTCTCGGTGCCGTCCAGGCCGAGCGAGTCGGCGTTCTCCCCGGCGGGGAACTGCAGCGGCAGCACGCCCATGCCGATGAGGTTGGAGCGGTGGATGCGCTCGAACGACTCGGTGATGACGGCCTTGACGCCCAGCAGCGCGGTGCCCTTGGCCGCCCAGTCGCGCGACGAGCCGGAGCCGTACTCCTTGCCGCCGAGCACGACCAGCGGGGTGCCGGCCGCCGCGTAGTCCTGCGCCGCGTCGTAGATGGTGTCCTGGGCGTCCTTCACGAAGTTGAACGTGTAGCCGCCCTCGACGCCGTCCAGGAGCTGGTTCTTGAGGCGGATGTTCGCGAACGTGCCGCGGATCATGACCTCGTGGTTGCCGCGGCGCGAGCCGTAGCTGTTGAAGTCCCGGCGGCCCACGCCGTGCTCGGCCAGGTACTTGCCGGCCGGGCTGTCCGCCTTGATCGAGCCGGCGGGCGAGATGTGGTCGGTCGTGACCGAGTCGCCCAGCTTCGCCAGCACGCGGGCCCCGGAGATGTCGGAGACCGGCGACGGCTCCGCGCCCATGCCCTCGAAGTACGGGGGCTTGCGCACATAGGTGGACTCGCCGTCCCAGGAGAACGTGTCGCCCTCCGGGGTCTCCAGCGCGCGCCACCGCTCGTCGCCCGTAAAGACGTCCGCGTAGTCCTTGGTGAACATGTCGCGGTCGATCGAGGCGTCGATCGTGGCCTGGACCTCCTCCGGCGTGGGCCAGATGTCCCGCAGGAACACCGGGTTGCCGGCCTCGTCGCGGCCCAGCGGGTCGGACTCGAAGTCGAACTCCATCGTGCCCGCGAGCGCGTAGGCGATGACCAGCGGCGGGGACGCCAGGTAGTTCATCTTCACGTCGGGGTTGATGCGGCCCTCGAAGTTCCGGTTGCCGGAGAGCACCGAGACGACGGCGAGGTCGTGCTCGTTGACCGACTCGGAGATCTTCTCGTCCAGCGGGCCGGAGTTGCCGATGCAGGTGGCGCAGCCGTAGCCCACCAGGTGGAAGCCGAGCTTCTCGAGGTACGGCCAGAGGCCGGCCTTCTCGTAGTAGTTCGTCACGACCTGCGAGCCGGGCGCCATCGACGTCTTGACCCACGGCTTGGACACGAGGCCCTTCTCCACGGCCTTCTTGGCCAGGAGCGCCGCCGCGAGCATCACCGACGGGTTGGACGTGTTGGTGCACGAGGTGATCGACGCGATCGCGACCGCGCCGTGGAACAGCTCGAACTGCTTGCCCTCGCTGTCCGTCACCGGGAAGGTGCGGCGGCCGTTCGTGTCGATCGCGGGCGAGTCGGAGGCCGGGAAGGACTCGTACTCCGCCTGGTCGATCATGTTGACGACGTCGGGCGCGTAGTTCGGCAGGTCGCGGACGAACTCGGTCTTGGCGTGCGAGAGCTCGATGCGGTCCTGCGGGCGCTTCGGGCCGGCGATCGACGGCACGACGGTGCCGAGGTCCAGCTCGAGGTACTCCGAGAACGTCGGCTCGACGTAGGAGTCCGAGCTCGGGTCGAGCCACAGGCCCTGCTCCTTGGCGTACGCCTCGACGAGCGCGAGCTGCTCGTCGCTGCGGCCGGTGAGGCGCAGGTAGTCGAGGGTGACGTCGTCGATCGGGAAGATCGCGGCCGTCGAGCCGAACTCGGGGCTCATGTTGCCGATCGTGGCGCGGTTGGCCAGCGGCACCTGGGCGACGCCCGCGCCGTAGAACTCGACGAACTTCCCGACCACGCCGTGCTGGCGCAGCATCTGGGTGATCGTGAGGACGACGTCGGTCGCGGTCACGCCGGCCGGGATGGAGCCCTTCAGCTTGAAGCCGACGACGCGCGGGATGAGCATCGAGACGGGCTGGCCGAGCATGGCCGCCTCGGCCTCGATGCCGCCGACGCCCCAGCCCAGGACGCCCAGGCCGTTGACCATCGTGGTGTGCGAGTCGGTGCCGACGCAGGTGTCGGGGTAGGCGCGCAGCACGCCGTCCACCTCGCGGGTCATGACCGTGCGGGCCAGGTACTCGATGTTGACCTGGTGCACGATGCCGGTGCCCGGGGGGACGACCTTGAAGTCGTCGAACGCCGTCTGGCCCCAGCGCAGGAACTGGTAGCGCTCGTGGTTGCGCTGGTACTCGAACTCGACGTTGCGCGCGAAGGCGTCCGCGCGGCCGGCGACGTCGATCTGCACGGAGTGGTCGATGACCATCTCGGCGGGGGCGAGCGGGTTGATCCGCTTCGGGTCGCCGCCGAGCTCCGCGACGGCCTCACGCATCGTGGCGAGGTCGACGACGCAGGGCACGCCGGTGAAGTCCTGCATGATCACGCGCGCCGGCGTGAACTGGATCTCCGTGTCGGGCTGGGCGTCCGGGTCCCAGGCGGCGAGGGCGCGCACGTGGTCGGCGGTGATGTTCGCGCCGTCCTCGGTGCGCAGGAGGTTCTCGGCGAGGATCTTCAGGGAGTACGGCAGGCGCTCGACGCCCTCGACGGCGGAGAGGCGGAAGATCTCGTAGGCCTTCCCGCCGACCTCCAGCGTTCCCTTCGATCCGAACGTGTCCACGCTGCTCACTGCGGCTCCTTCTGCGGGGCTGGCCGACGGCGGCACCGTGCGCGCTGCGGCGCGACGGTTCCGACGCCGTGGGTTCTGGGGGCTCCGCCCAGCGTACGCCGGGCACCTGACCAGCATAGCCCATATATCTTGACGTCAAGATATCTCGGTGTCAGGTCCCCGTCACGACGACGCGAGCGCCATTTCCGTACGGTGGACGGGAACAACCCGGCGGGGTCGGGCGTTGTCCCGCTGCCCTCGACCGGAAGGACACCGCATGCCGCAGCCCGTCGCCTCTCCCGATCCCGCCACTCAGCCCCGCAGCCAGCCCCGCACCGCCACCGACGCGCCGCCCGCGCTGCCGCCGCTGGCCGCGCAGGCCGAGCTGCTGATCGACCGCGGCGTCCTGCCCGAGGCCCTGTCCCCCGCCGCGCTGCGCGCCGCGGCGGCCGTGCTGGCGCGCACCGCGCCCGACGGGTCGCTCCTGGTCGTGCACCCCCGGCTGCTGCCGCCGTCGGCCCTCGCCGGGCACCTGCGCCTGACGGCCACCGTGCGCCGCCGCCCCGTGGAGCGGGAGGGCTTCGTCGTGGTCGACATGACCGACGTCGACGACTTCGCGCCCGTGCCCGGCCTCGACGTCCCGGACGCCGACGTCTACGCCGTCGCCGCCCCGGACCGCGGCGACGAGATGACGAACTGGTCCCCCGAGGAGGCGGAGCCGGCGATCGCCGCGCGCGGGCGCAGCCCGCTCACCCTCGCCGAGGGGATCCACTGGGTGCTGCAGTCCCCCGACGTGCTCGCCCGGAACCTGTGCTTCATGACCATCGGCTCGCGGCTGCGCCGGCCCGACGGGTCCTACGACGCGCGCACGCCCGCCGTCTGGATCTCGAACGGCACGGGCCGCGACGGCACCGCCCGCCGCGGCGCGCCCAAGGTCGGCTGGTGCTGGTGGCGCAACCGGCACACCTGGCTGGGGTTCGCGTCCACCGCCGCGCGCCACACCTGACCCGGGGACGACGTCGAGCGTCAGCGGTCCAGGACGGCGACCGCCTCGACGTGGTGCGTCATCGGGAAGAGGTCGAACGCGCGCAGGCCGGTGAGCTGGTAGCCGTGCCCGGCGAGGTAGGCGACGTCGCGCGCGAGGGCGGCAGGGTCGCACGCCACGTAGACGACGCGCCGCGGCCCGCGGCCGGCGATCGCGTCGACGACGGCGCGGCCGGCGCCGGCGCGCGGCGGGTCCAGGACGACGACGTCGGCGGCGCCCACGTCGGAGCCCGCCGCGTCGCCGTCCGCCAGGACGCGGTCGACGGCGCCCAGGTGCAGCTCGACCTGCGGCAGGTCGTGGGCGTTGCGACGGGCGTCCTTCACGGCCCGGGCGTCGCCCTCGACCGCCACGACGCGGCCGGAGCCGCCGACCGCCGCGGCGAGCGGCACGGTGAACAGGCCGGCGCCCGAGTACAGGTCGAGCACGGTGGCCGCGTCGAGGTCCCCGGCGGCGTCGAGCACCGCGCCGGTCAGCAGGTCGGGCGCCGCCCGGTGCACCTGCCAGAAGCCGTCGGCCGCGACGCGGTAACGGTGCTCGTCCCCGCCGGCGCGCACCGTCTCGGCGACCGCGCGGCGGGCGTTGGGGCGCGTGTCCCCGCGGCCGCGACGCCAGGGCACGTCGTCGACGAGCAGGACGGGGTCGGAGCCGTCCGCGGGGGCCACGAGCTGGAGCTGGGCGCCCGGGCGCCAGCGCCGCGTCCACACGCCCTCGGCGTCGGCCAGCGCCGCGACCTCGTCGGTGCCGAGCGGCATGCCCTCCAGCGGCACGACGTCGTGGCTGCGGAACCGCCGCATCCCCGCGCGCCCCTCGGCGTCGGCGACGAGGTCGACGCGGGTGCGATAACCGAGGCCGCCGCGCTCGTCGTCGCCGGGAGCCGCCTCCACCTCGACCTCGCGCTCGAGCTTCGCGAGCCGCTGCAGCTGCTCGGCGAGGACGGCGGCCTTCCACCGCCGCTGCCCCGGGAGCGCGACGTGCGCCAGCTCCCCGCCGCCGACGCCGCCGGGGCCGGCCTCGGGCCAGGCGGACGGGACGCGGTCGGGCGACGCCTCGAGGACCTCGACGGCGTCCGCGCGCCAGAACCGGGAGCCGGTCTCGGTGACGCGGGCGCGCACGCGCTCGCCGGGCAGGGTGTGGCGCACGAACACGACGCGCCCGTCGAGCCGGGCCACGCAGTGGCCGCCGTGCGCGACCGGGCCGACCTCCAGCTCGACCTCGCGCCCCACCTCCGGGTCGGGGGCGGTGGTGCGGGGGCGCGGCGCGGAACGTCGAGGTCGGGGCATGGGCACCATTCTCTCCCGGACACGGGCGCGGGCCGACCGCGGCCGCTGTGTCGTGCCCGACGCGCGCCCCGCGCCCTCTGACGGCGCTCAGTACCGCGGGCCGCGGGGCGAGGTGCCCTCCAGACCGGTCTGACCGGCCGACGACGAGAGCTGCCACGGCACCGACGCCACGACCACACCGGGCGTGAAGAGCAGCCGCCCCTTGAGGCGCAGCGCGGACTGGTTGTGCAGCAGCTGCTCCCACCAGTGGCCCACGACGTACTCGGGGATGTACACGACCACCAGGTCGCGCGGCGAGTCGCGCCGCACCGAGCGCACGTACTTCAGCACGGGTCGCGTGATCTCGCGGAACGGGGAGTCGAGCACGCGCAGCGGCACAGGCAGGTCGAGCTCCTCCCAGCGGCGCCGGATGTCGGCGATCTCGTCCGGGTCGACGCCCACGGTGACGGCCTCGAGCACCGACGGCCGCGACGCCCGCGCGTACGCGAGCGCCCGCATGGTCGGCTTGTGGATCTTGGAGACCAGCACGACGGCGTGCACGCGGCTGGGCAGCGCGCGCGCCCCCGCCACGTCGTCGAGGGCCAGCTCCTCGCGCACCCGGTCGTAGTGGGCACGGATCGCCTTCATGAGGCCGAAGAGCACGCCCATCGCCAGGAGGGTGATCCAGGCGCCGTGCGTGAACTTGGTGGCGAGCACGATGACGAGCACCGTCGCGGTCATCACGAAGCCGACGCCGTTGACCACGCGCGAGCGCTGCATGCGCGAGCGCTCCTTCGGGTCGGGCTCCTTGCGCAGCGCCCGCGTCCAGTGCCGCACCATGCCCAGCTGCGACAGCGTGAACGACACGAACACGCCCACGATGTACAGCTGGATGAGGCGGGTCACCTGGGCGTCGAAGGCGATGATCAGGACGATCGCCGCGACCGCGAGGGTGATGATCCCGTTGGAGAACGCGAGCCGGTCCCCGCGGGTGTGCAGCTGGCGCGGCAGGAAGCCGTCCTTGGCCAGGATCGAGCCCAGCACCGGGAAGCCGTTGAAGGCGGTGTTGGCCGCCAGCACCAGGATCAGACCGGTGACGATCGAGATCGCGACGAACGCCGGGGTGAAGCCCTGGAACACGGCCTCCGCGAGCTGGCTGAGCACGGGGTGCTGGTTGTAGTCCGCCGGCAGCGGCTGGCCGTTCAGGGTGAGCTGGTCGTGCGCGTTCTCGACGTACTTCACGCCGGTGGCCTGCGCGAGCAGCAGGATGGAGATCATCATCGTGGCGGAGATGCCGCCCAGCAGGGCCAGCGTGGTGGCCGCGTTCTTCGACTTGGGCTTGCGGAACGCCGGGACGCCGTTGCTGATCGCCTCGACGCCGGTGAGGGCGGCGCAGCCGGACGCGAACGCCCGAGCCAGGAGGAACGCGCCCGCGAGGCCGGTGAGCCCCTGGTCGAAGCCGGCCTCGGGCGTCATCTCGAAGCCCGCGCTCTCCGCCACCGGCAGGTCGCCCGCGAAGAACCTGATCGCTCCGACGACGGCGAGGAGACCGACGAGGGCCATGAAGCAGTAGGTCGGGATCGCGAACACCGTGCCCGACTCGCGCACGCCGCGCAGGTTCATCACCGTGAGGATCACGACGACGACCACCGCGAACAGCGCCTCGTGGCCGCGCAGGAACGGCAGCGCGGAGGCCGCGTACTGGGCGCCCGAGGAGATCGACACCGCCACCGTGAGCACGTAGTCGACCAGCAGGGCCGACGCGACGCCGATGCCGGCGGCCGGGCCGAGGTTCGTGGTCGCGACCTCGTAGTCGCCGCCGCCGGACGGGTAGGCCCGTACGTTCTGCCGATAGGAGGACACCACGACGAGCAGCACGACGACGACGCCGAGCCCGACCCACGGGGAGATCGTGGTCGCGGCGATGCCCGCGACCGCCAGGGTCAGGAGGATCTCGTCCGGCGCGTAGGCCACGGACGACAGCGCGTCCGAGGCGAAGACGGGCAGCGCGACGCGTTTGGGCAGGAGCGTGTGCCCCAGGTTCTCGCTGCGCATGGGGCGACCGATGAGGAGCCGTTTGGCAGCGTCCGCGATGTCCGACACGTCGAGCAATGCTATGCCCCGCCGGGCACGCCGTCTCGCGCCCGGGCATCGCGGAGAAGGACCGACCCGCGAGGTATAGCGTTTCGCTCGTGCACTTCGTGATCATGGGCTGCGGACGCGTCGGGTCGACGCTCGCGCAGACGATCGAGTCCCACGGCCATTCGGTGGCCGTCGTCGACCAGAACCCCGACGCGTTCCGCCGCCTGCCGGCCGGGTTCTCCGGCCAGAAGGTGACGGGAGTCGGCTTCGACCGCGACACCCTCGTCCAGGCCGGCATCGAGGACACCTACGCGTTCGCCGCCGTGTCCGACGGCGACAACTCCAACGTGCTCGCCGCGCGCGTCGCGCGCGAGACGTACGGCGTCGAGAACGTGGTGGCCCGCATCTACGACCCGCAGCGGGCCGAGATCTACCAGCGGCTCGGCATCCCCACCGTCGCCACGGTGCGCTGGACGGCCGACCAGGTGCTGCGCCGGATGCTCCCGCTCGGGGCCACCGACGAGTACCGCGACCCGTCCGGGCAGGTGCGCCTCGCGCAGGTCGACTACCACCCCGCCTGGGCCGGCATCACGGTGCACCGCATCGAGGAGGCCACCGGCGCGCGCGTCGCGTTCCTGTCCCGGTACACCGACGGCGTGGTCCCGACCGCGTCCTCCGTCCTGCAGGAGAACGACGTGCTGCACGTCCTCATGCGCGCCGACGACGCCGCCGCCGTCGAGCGGGTCCTCACCCACGAGCCGCGGCAGGGGGAGAGCTGATGCGCGTCGTCGTCGCCGGCGCCGGCTCGGTGGGCCGGTCCATCGCCCGCGAGCTGCTCTCGCACGACCACGAGGTCGTGCTCATCGACAAGAATCCCGCCGCGATGCGCGTGGCCCAGGTGCCCGAGGCGGACTGGCTGCTCGCCGACGCCTGCGAGCTGTCCTCGCTCGAGGCCACGGACGTGGCCGGCGCCGACGTCGTCGTCGGCGCCACGGGCGACGACAAGGCGAACCTCGTGTTCTCCCTGCTGTGCAAGACGGAGTTCGGCGTGCCGCGCACCGTCGCCCGCGTGAACAACCCGAAGAACGAGTGGATGTTCGACGGGTCGTGGGGCGTGGACGTCGCCGTCTCGACGCCGCGGATCATGACGGCGATGGTCGAGGAGGCCGTGGCCGTCGGCGACCTGGTGCGGATCTTCACGTTCCACCAGTCCGGCGCGGACATCGTCGAGGTGACGCTGCCCGCCGACTCCCCGCTCGTCGGGGCACGGGTGGGCTCGGTCGGCTGGCCCACGGACACGGTGCTCGCCTGCGTCGTGCGCGGCTCGCAGCCACTCGCCCCGACCGTGGACGACACCCTGGAGTCGGGCGACGAGCTGGTGCTGGTCATGGGCAGCCAGGCGGACGAGGAGTCGCTCCAGCGCCTGCTCGTCACGGGCGGGCCGAGCGTCCCCGCCCTCGAGGACGGCGCCCCGCTCGTCGCCCCGGAGGTGGCGGGCGCGCCTCTCGACGCCGACGACGAGCTCTAGCCGGTCACCGGCTCACCGGCTGCTCAGGCGGCCGGCTCGCGGTCCTCGACCGCGGGCCGGCCGTCGTCGTGGGCGCCGCGCACGACGACCCACGTCAGCCAGAGCACCAGGCCCCACAGCGGGACGCCGAGCACCAGGTGGGCCGTGCCCAGCCAGCCGACGCTGTCGGCGAAGTACAGCGGCACCTTGACCGCCAGGCGCAGCGCGAACAGGC
Source organism: Isoptericola sp. NPDC060185 (assembly GCF_042728595.1). Taxonomy (NCBI): domain Bacteria; kingdom Bacillati; phylum Actinomycetota; class Actinomycetes; order Micrococcales; family Promicromonosporaceae; genus Isoptericola; species Isoptericola sp. NPDC060185. The sequence continues at coordinate 109,628 of NZ_JBHWYY010000002.1, forward strand.
CCGCCCAGAACCACGTGGCCAGCGTGTAGCGCCGCACCAGCTCCGGGTTCTTGCGCCACGCGACCAGCGCGGCGAGCGAGTTCGGCGCCGCCGCGCCGGCCGGGGTCGCACCGGCGGCGTGCTGGTCGCCCGCGTGCGCGCCGCGGGACCGCTCGGCCGCGACGTCCGCGAACCCGCCGCGCACCGCCTCGACGACGAGGCCGACGACGGGCCAGCGCACGGCGAGCGACACGAGGATGGCCGCGAGGTAGGCCGCGTTGGTCCACAGCCCCCACACGTAGAAGTTCTGCGCCTCGCCGGAGCGCCATGCCCAGAAGACGCCGACGCCGATGCCGAGCAGCCCGCCCAGGGCCTGGGTGATCGGCGTGCGCTGCGCGAGCCGGACCGCGAGAGCGACGAGGGCCGCGCCCACCGACGCCACGAGCGCCCAGGTGAGGGCGCCGCGCTCGTCGCCACCCATCGACGCGACCACGTAGATGACGACGAAGAGCAGGCCGGGCAGCACCGCCTCGACCACGCCGCGCACGCCGCCGACCGCCTGCCCGAAGGAGAACGACTCCCCCGTCACCGCGCGCACGCCGCGCCCGTCGGCCGCCGGGCCCGGCCCGGCGGCCCCCCCCGGCGCCGGGCTCACACGTCGGCCCGCGCGCGCAGCGCGGAGCGGGGGGTGGACATCGGGCGGCGCCCGGCGACGTCGCCGACCACGCCC